>NZ_SZPP01000026.1:0-69784 GCF_030263775.1 Candidatus Jettenia sp. AMX1 | reverse complement strand
CTTGAATGGGGTTCAAGAGGTCGTGGGTTCAAATCCCGCCACCCCGACCAATAAATTTAAGGGTTTCTCGAATTTGCCATATCTCGTTTTTCCTCAACTGTAGTCAGATTGTAGCCAGCCTCAAGCCCCATCTCTTAAATTATCAGGGCAATGTGGTGTGCATACCGTTGAGTCATTCTAATATCCTGATGCCCTAATAGTTTTGATATTTTGTAACTACTCCTTTTTGTGCTAATCTCGTAGCAAAGGTATGTCTGAGGTCGTGGAAATAAAAACCTTGAGTGTCAGCCTTACCTCTAAAGCGACATTAAAAGCCCTTCTCAGATTATGCCTGTCAATCTTGGTTGCCTGTACTACTGAAAAAAGGATTATATTCTTAAGCCATGCTAGAGAATTCTCAAGGAATCTCTTTTCTTCATCCCCTGTTAATTAACGGTCTCTTTCATTTATCTTCCTTTTTGAATTTGGATTGTATTCTGCAACAATTTTTTATTCTTTTTATGAGTACAATAATTGTCTAAAATAACATGAACTTCTTGCTCAGGAGAATACTCGGCAGCGATTTCATCCATTAAAGGCTTGAAAGCCTTCTCATTTTTTTTGTCTCAGTAACTTTTCCGTGTATTTGTCAGGTTGAAACCTTCAGTGCAGCAGACCATTATAATAAAGTCATTTTGTCTTCTGGCAATATTTCTGTTTTTGGTGTTTTTCTTGGCATAATGCCAAGAATATACATAAATATAGATTATTTTGGCAATTAGATACTAGGCTTACCTCATAAGGTTGTATACTACTTTTAGGAAAAGACTCAGTGTGAGGCGTGTCGAAAGGCACGCTACCACCCTGGCCAAGTTTTTCCGTTTTATCGAAAATACTTTCAGGACTCGGCTTGGAAACCGCACTCTGAGCCTTTTCCTTTTTTATTTCCAATTGCCCTTCCTTTATAATATATGCTGAACGAACTCTGTACTTGCCACCTCTGTAAACAAATTCAACGACAGTTGCCTTGTTTTTCCCATTTCCCCTAACTAACAACTTATAATCTTCGTGTGTGACAGGCAAAATATATTCTGGATTATCAATAACATACTCTACGTGTGTATTTCCATTGAAAGGAAACAAAAATATGGGCTTCAATTCTCCTTTCCAATTGGTGCCATATGGGTCGGATGGAAAGCGATCCCTTCAAATCCTTAAATGCCTGTTCAATCCGGGTCAACAGCAGATCCGTTTCCCAGACGGTTTCAGCTGAGGCGGCCTGCATATTGGAACGAAGCAGATAGCGTCCTTCGCGACGTCCGGAATTTCCCACACTGCTTTTCAATCCGGTCCAAAAAATACCAACGGTTCATCGCGATGCCTCAGCAGCAAATCCAAACAACGATATGGCTTACCCTTTTGTGCCAGTGAGTAATCCGCCCCCAGCAGATCCTCATAGCACTGCGCACATACCACTCACGGTGAAAACGAAATTCACTTCCCGGATCTATCAATCGGTAACAGATCAATGCCTTCAGCATATTGAGCCAACTTGTTCCCTTACGGCTTGACGGCAAACGTTCCCTCCAAAATGTGTTCAATTCCAGCATATTCCATACATACAATCCCAACCAGCATGTATCCCATTGCCGTGGATGGCGTAATGCTATTTTGTCCAACCTTACCCGGATGGTTTCACATGCCATTACCGGTAATTCTTCCTGGTCATCCGGAAACAATGCCAGTTGTTTTATCTTGGATTCTTCACCAGAAACGGCCTCTATCGTCCGAACCCATTCTGCACGTTGGTTGTCATTGAGTTCTCCCAAGTGGTGAACTTGCCTCTGGAATACTCTTCTTCCGTTGGTCCGCCGGTTCTCTGCTACGCTCCAATACCAGTGTGTTTTCCCATCTTTCATCCGTGTTTTTTTCCGTAAAAGCATGTAACCATTTTCTCAGTTTCCCCAAGTGACGGTAATAGGGTAGGTCGGCACTACAAGCCATTTTGAAAATCGACTCCTGTAAATTCAAGGGTTTCTGGGTAATTCTTAACCAAAAATAACCTTTTTGGGTACGAGAATATCGGGTTAGTCTTGCGGTCAAAGAATGGGAATGGGTTAAAGGGAATCCTGTCTCTAAGATACGAAGGAAAAAGAGAATAATAAGAAGGATCGGTGGTTAACTGAGGATGAGGAATTAAAACTCCTGGATAATTGTGCAACATGGCTCAAAGATATAATTATTTTTGATCTGCACATTGGATTACGACAGAGGGAACTTCTCGATCTTCAATGGAACCGTGTTAATTTATAAAGTATTGCAAAAGGCAGGTATTGGAAATTTTCACTTCTACGACTTAAGGCATACCTTTGCTACACGATTAGCACAAAAAGGCATTGATATCTATACCATCGCAAAGCTTCTTGGTCATAAAGACATTCGGATGACCCAAAGGTATGCACATCATTGTCCCGAAAGTCTAAGGGGAGCAATCCAGGCAATAGAAGTAAGTGCTGAAACCCTTGTATTTATTGGTGGAGCTGAGGGGATTCGAACCCCTGACCTTTTGAATGCCATTCAAACGCGCTCCCAACTGCGCCACAGCCCCACCTAAATATTCCACCGGAGAAATTAGCCGCGAATTTACACGTATATAAAAGAGAAATGCGTGATATTTTCGTGGTTAATTTGACAAGGTATAAAAATAACATGATCAATAAAGATTGTCAAGGCTTTTCAATGGGAATTTCAATTGATTCAGTATGAAATTTTGATAGAATCTTAATTTCTTTGACGATTTCTTAAAAGGAATACCATACAATAATTTAGGAAAAAGATTTCATTGATATAGAGGTACAGAAGTATAGTTGTAAACTCTATCTGTCCGTTTTATCCATATTTTTGTGTCTCTATGATTCAAGTTTAAGGAGCTTTGGATGGCAAAGAGGGAATATAACTTCACCGATATTGAAAGAAAGTGGCAGGGATTTTGGGAAGGTTGCGGATTGTTCCGTGTTGATGAGACAAGCAGGAAAGAAAAATTCTACTGTCTGGTCATGTTCCCGTATCCCTCCGGTACCCTGCATGTAGGCCATGGCAGAAACTACATTATCGGTGATGTTGTCTCACGATACAAGATTATGAAGGGGTATAACGTGCTTTCGCCTATTGGTTGGGATGCCTTTGGTCTTCCTGCAGAGAATGCAGCTATCAAGAGCGGTGTTCATCCTGCTCTCTGGACAAGAGACAATATTAAGGCCATGAAACGCCAACTTCAGCGATGGGGGGTAGGCTATGATTGGGACAGAGAGGTTACTTCCTGTAACCCCGATTATTATAAATGGACGCAGTGGATATTCCTTAAACTCTACGAGAATAATCTGGCGTATAAAAAGAAGGCAGCCGTGAACTGGTGTCCTTCATGCGCCACCGTGCTGGCCAATGAACAGGTTGTAGATGGTTGCTGTGAACGCTGTGATACGCCTGTCCGGCAGCGAGATCTTGAACAATGGTTTTTCCGTATCAGTCAGTATGCGCAAATATTACTGGATGATATCTCTTTATTAGAAGGCTGGCCTGAACGGGTAAAGACCATGCAGGCAAATTGGATAGGCAGAAGCGAAGGTATTCGTATTAATTTTACCTTAGAAAATTCTGATACGATAGTACCGTGCTTTACCACACGCCCTGATACACTCTATGGCGTTACCTTTATCTCCCTGGCGCCAGAACATCCCTTTGTTAATGAGTTGATCTCAGGTTCTCCCCAAGAAATGGCCATTAAGGATTTTATAGAAAGGGCACGCAGTCAGGGTATGGTAGAGCGTACGGCTGAAGGGACAGAGAAGGAGGGGGTATTTACTGGTAAATATGTTATCAACCCCATCGATAAGAGTAAAGTACCCGTCTGGATAGCCAACTACGTTCTTATGGAATATGGCACGGGAGCTGTTATGGGTGTGCCTGCTCACGATCAGAGGGATTTTCTGTTTGCCAGGAAATATCATCTGCCGGTTAAGATTGTTATTCAGCCCAAAGAAGGGGAATTAAGAGCCGATACAATGAATGCGGCATATATCGATAATGGTGTCCAGGTCAATTCAGGAGTTTTTAATGGTATGCCGAATACAGAGACGATAAGAAAAATTCCTGAATATCTTGAATCGAAAGGATTCGGCGCAAAGACAGTAACCTACAGGTTACGGGACTGGCTTATATCAAGGCAGCGTTACTGGGGAGCGCCTATTCCCATTGTTTACTGTGAAAAATGTGGTACAGTGCCTGTTCCTGAATCACAACTTCCGGTAGTACTGCCTGAAAAAGTAGAATTTAAGCCTCACGGCATGAGCCCATTGGCAGAGGTTGATTCCTTTATTAATACGCAATGTCCGAGATGTTCCGGGGCGGCAAGGCGGGAGATCGATACGATGGACACGTTTGTAGACTCAAGCTGGTATTTCCTCAGATATCTTTCTCCTAAGGAAGCGGATCGGCCTTTTATTCCGGAAAAAGTTAATACATGGTTGCCTGTAGACCAGTATATTGGCGGTGTCGAACATGCGATCCTGCACCTTCTTTATTCCCGCTTTATTACCAAGGTCCTTTACGATCTTGAATATATTACGTTTAAAGAGCCTTTTCAACACCTCTTTACTCAGGGTATGATTATCAAGGACGGCGCTAAAATGTCAAAGTCCAAAGGTAACGTCGTGAGTCCTGATATCCTTATTGATAAGTATGGAGCAGATACCCAGCGCCTCTATATCCTTTTTATCGGTCCGCCTCAGAAGGATGCTGAATGGAACGACCGTGGAGTTTTAGGCGCTTATCGGTTTCTTGGCCGTTTATGGCAAAAAATCACCGATTATGAAGAAGTTTATGCAAAAATACCGGGAACGGATATTTCCATCCAAAAACTTTCAAATCAGGCGAAGACCCTTTACCGTCAAACAAATCAAACCATAAAGAAGGTCACAGAAGATGTAGAAACCTCCTGGCATTTCAACACGGCGATTGCTTCTGTAATGGAGTTACTCAACAACGTAGATTTGTTTCATGTTACCATCCCGCAGAACACTGAAGAACTTGATTTTCATGTCTTCCGCCATGCCATGGAGACTATTCTTTTGTTAATGGCTCCCTTTATTCCTCATATTTGTGAAGAATTGTGGGAAGTTATGGGTCACAAACCAGGCATATTCCGGCAACCATGGCCTACGTATGACAAAAATGCTATCCATGAGGAGATGATAGAGATTGTTATTCAGATCAACAGTAAAGTCAGAAGTCGTCTATCGGTGCCTGTCGATATGAACAATGATGAATTGAGAAGGTGTGTGCTCGATGATGAACGCATTATCGCATTATTGGATGGTAAGAAAATTATCAATACCGTTATCGTGCCGAAAAAACTTGTGAATATTGTGGTAAAATAGGCGAAGTTTTTGTTTGGTAGTAAGGGCAACAGCTATTTGCCCTTACTACCTATGCTAAAATACATTTAATATTTATTTATCAGTATACACGAGAGCGCCGGTTTTACATGCCTCTACACAGGCCATAGTATCAAATCCCCTGCAGTCGTCGCAATTGAAGGCAAAATTAAGTTCGGCATTCTTGGTAATTGCGCCAAAAGGGCATGCCTCTACACAAGCCCAGCAGCCGACACATTTTTTTGTATCAATGACCACATTACCATCTTCATATTTTGTGATAGCGCCATATTCGCAGGATGCCATACATTTGGGTTTTGCACAATTTTGGCATACCGTCATATGTGGCCTGTCTTTTCTTATGGATACTTGTAACCGGTAATGGGATTTCGGTGTTTCTGTAAAAGCGTCATAGAGATTTCCTGAGGCAGAATGGCGTACAGAACATTCCATCATGCACTGCTTACACGTTATACATTTATCTTTTATGAATTTCTTTTTCATGGCGAGACTCCCTGGATTTGTAAAATAATTAATAACCATTATTTTATAAGATTGTACAGCAAGCTGCAAATAAATTATCTCCTTCTTGTTATATTTTTACTTTTATACGATGAGAGGTTGTCAAAACTTATTCTTGTGCAACAGTTCTGACATTCTTTAATACACATTGGTAAGTAAGAGGTTGATGAAAATTGATGGTAGTTATTTAAGCGACCATGATTTTTTTAATCCTTCTTCACCCAGGAGTTCACCTGTTTCAAGAATGTGTTGGACTGTTTCCTGGTAATATGGTTTTTCTTTCATGCCTGCAAGGGCATCGGGAAAGAGTGCTAGAGCAATATTTGCAGTTTGTTCTGAAAATTGGTTCAGTATGATCGCACACCTCTGATCATGGAATAAGTAAATATTATCAATCATGGGGAAATCAAATAAGCCTATCCAGAATTCTACTATTTTTATATCCAATGCATGATTTGGTCCTTGTGATGTTTTAATTTCTAATCTAACCTTTATTTCTTTCATGTTCGTATTAACTTCTAACACAGCGATTCTAAAGTTTCTTTCTATTTCTCCCAGGGTGATGGTTTCATCTTTTAGCAGAAGACATGCTTTATTTTGCTTAAGTAAATTCAAATCAATTATTCTAAAAAAACATTTACCATCTCCTTCCAAAACCCATAGTTGTCTGGTAATAACGTATTGTGCGATGTTCTCCAAATCTTTTAAATATTCCTCACTGGACATGGTATTGGAAAGTAACTTTTTATCCCTGAGGAATAGAAAAAAGGGTTTAATATTCAATGATTTATTAAAATTATAGGCAAGAAGTTTAAGATTTAGCAGGAGTTTTTCAATCGGTACGTTTTCCATTTCAGAAAACGATCTGATAATTGAGTCAAATATATTTTTTCGCAGTACACTGTCCACCTCCTCCTGTTTATTCATTAACTCTGAGTAAATTCGCAATGCTTCAACGGTTAGATAGCTCTTTTCAGTACGGGCTTTAACGGCTGCCTTTTCCTTGAGATAGCTGGAGCCTAAGAATCCTGATATTCCGATAGCTACTGCAACAATGATACTTCCTAATGGTGCAATATAATACGTAATTACATCTCTCATATTCAGGCAAATTTTTTTCTTTTCTTTATCTGTATCTGTTTCTTCATGTTCTTTGTTCTTCAAGAGCATTTCCTCCCTGGATAACGTTTACCATGTTTAAACTTTAAAAGAGAAAAGAAAGAGTATTACAAATATATTCTCTGTTATTTTTTTATCTCCAGATAAAAAACTTTGCTGCAAAGATATTGGTAACTGAAATAACTTATTGTATGTAGAAGGAATTGTAGAGATTTACCGCAAGCCCTTCTGTGAATAATAAAAAAGTATACTACAAAATTCCAACTATTTTTCAATTGCTTGTGCAATAGATTTAATATATGTTGAAAGTGAAGTTGTTCAGGTAGCCGAAAAGATCTGATCTGGCAGAAAGACAGGTAATTTTTGAGTATCTTGAAAGGTTACATCAGGAATTGATAAAGACAATTTCTTAATCGTTGAGACGAAAGGAGATGGAAATGCGTCGACATTCTTATAAAAAGACGATGAGCAAGATGACGGTAGTTGTAATTATTGCGTTTCTTGGTTTCATGCTCATTGCAACAAAATGTATTGCAGCAGAAAAAGAGGGTGAGGGTGTTAACAACGTTAATAAGTTGAAGTATGCTGATCCCATCAAGGATATCCACCTATATCTCTGTGCATTCCATATTGCCAAGAACAACCCTAATCTGGCGGTAGAGGCTCATCACTATTGTTCAATGCGGGATCTTAATATCCGGGATGGAGAGCTCCACCAATGTGTCGTATACGACTCCAAAGAAGCGCCTGCCAAGCTTCTTGGTATAGAGTACATTATTAGCGATAAGACCTATCAATCGCTCCCGGCACAGGAAAAGAAGTATTGGCATCCTCATGCTTATGAAATAATAGCCGGACAACTCATTGTGCCGGATTTATCCGACATGGGTGATAAGGCGCTTGAAGGTTTTATTATGAGTTGGGGTAAGACGTTTCATACATGGCCTGACCCCAGCACTGATATTCCACTCGGCGAACCGCTCCTGATGTGGTCGGCCGGCGCTGACGGGCAGATCAGCAAAGAGATGATAGACAAACGCGATAAGCAATTCGGTATTGCTTCGGATGATCTGCGTGAGCGGAGAAAGGTATATGGTTATCAGGTTCCGAAAGTGGAAGTACCTAAGTCTCTTGAGGAGATTGGCCGGCAGTGGACTGGTAAGGGACCAGATAAACCAAAGAAGTTAAAATAAAAACTCCGGAAAGAATGAGTATGCTTATGGAAAGAGATTTTTGCTACGTTGTTAAAAATACCAGAGGATAAAATTGATTGGTGGTTCCTTTTTGTAGAGTTAAGGAGGATACTATGGCAATTGAATGCAGCAGATGCGGGCATAAAAGTACTTTTTGGCAACCAAGGGCGGTATATTCCTGTAAGGCTTCTCATTGCCAGGCACATAAGTATCCTGTCTGTGCAAAATGCCTGATCGAAATGGGGGCGTGCAAAGATGCATTTGGTACCCCAGAGAGGTGTCCGGTCTGTAATGTTGGTGAGTTAAAGTATCTCGGAAATACTTAATTCGGGGAATACTGTACTTCATGAATGGGTTAGTTCTCGTATCTCAACTTAGCCTAACAAACTGTGAGGAATATTAAGCGGTAAAGCTATAGTACCCCCTATATGAAACTGAACATACCACAATTCAATCCCGAAGGGATGATATCTCAGCACAGGTATCCCATGTCACCCCTTCGGGGTTTAAAATCTTTTCTCTGTTTTTTCCTATAATCATAACATCCCTACGGGATTAGGTAGAGGCGGAACATCTTGCGTCTCTACCATTGTGTACATGGTAAAGATTGACCACTATACCGGAGAGCATTTGGTTTACAAAACAATTCCCGGATAACCTGTACAGCATTATCCTGCATCTTTCCCGATTCATTATCATCATTAAGAATGATTATTTGAATTATGCTCACAGATAAACACATTTGAAACCATAAATGGCATAGATTATGCTAAAAATCCTAATCTCTAGTTGTCCTTGAAATCTCATTCATTTTAAAGACACACCATAAGGGTTTTTAGGGAGGTAATCTTATGAGAATTGCCATACTATCGCCATCAGGCAGGTTCATGCAGCATCACAAATCTTGCAATTCAAGGAAAAATGCCATTTCACTCTTATCCGAAGGTTTAATAAAACGGGGAGTGGATGTCACACTCTTTACCAGCAGTGACTTAGAAACAAAAGAACGACTCGAACCCAACTGCTCAATTCCTTGTAAAGAAGAAAACCACCTTAACTTTATAGCCTGTGTATCTTCTCATATGGTTAATGTGTTGAAAAAGGCCGGAGAGTTCGATTTAATCCACAATTACTTTAATCTCGTGCCTCTCTTTTACCGCTGCCTCATTAATACTCCGATGGTTACTACAATTCATGCGCCTTCTTCGGACATCTTATCTCTTTTTAAGGAAGACGAAGGTCGAAGCTACTACGTTTCGACGAGTATTGCCAGTCGCAACCCTTGCCTGGAGTATATCTCTACAATTTATGATAGTATCGATTTACAGTCATTTACGTTGAAAGAACAAAAAGAAAACTATCTTATATCCTTTGGTAATATCCATCCAAATAATGGTATTGAAGAGGCGATTGAGATTGCCCGGAAATCTGGTATGAAACTTATTCTTACCGGTAATGTTTTGGACCAAACCTATTTTGAGAATGTTGTGCTTCCGCAGCAGGGGGATCATCTTATAATTCATTGTGGAATGATAGATCAGGTACTTAAGGATAAATTGCTGGGTGGCGCCTATGCTTTTTTGCATTCAATTCGTTTCGGAGATCCTTTTGATCTGAGCATTATCGAGGCCATGGCATGCGGAACACCGGTTATTGCTTTTTCAGGAAGCGCCATGCATGAGATTATAAAAGACTGTGAAACAGGGTATATTGTTGAAAGTATTGAAGATGCATTGAATAGATTGAAACACATTTCCACAATTAATCGGATGCAATGTCGCCGATGGGTAGAAGATCGTTTTAGTCAGGATCGTATGGTGGATGACTACCTTAAAGTATACAAGAAGATACTTGAGATGGAAAGACCACGGGCACACCATGCTAATCCTCCCTGGGGAAAGTGGGAGGTGCTGTTGGATGAACCCACTTATAAGGTAAAGAGGATTACAGTTCTGCCGGGAAACCGGCTTAGCTACCAAAAACATTTTCAACGTGAGGAGTATTGGAATGTGGTCGGGGGCAAAGCATCGGTAACTATAGACGGGAAAGAGATATTGCTTAAATCAGGGCAAGCCATTGATATTCCCAAAGGAGCAGCTCACCGTGTAGCAAATCAGGAGCAATCTTCTCTGGTATTTATTGAGATCCAGCGCGGTAACTACTTAGGAGAAGACGACATTGTCAGATTAGAGGATGATTACGGCCGTTCATAACGGTAGAATCAGGAACCACAGATCGCAATTTCGGTTATTTGTGCTTAAATACAATATTGTGCTATCACTATTTACTCCTCTGCTCATATCTTGCTTCCTCTGTATTGTGCCATATAGTGTGCCATGTCGCACCTTACAATGGCACTCCCTGGTGTCACGTCACACTTTTTATTGTTTTGTTTGATAATTTTATTCTGCTATTGCCTGAATTTCATAGTTTATTTTTCCTGCTAAAAACTATTTAAATCTATTATTTAATGGTACTTATGATGTAAATAATTTTCTAAAAATAAACATTTCAAAATTTGACTGTTAACTGGTACATATTTTGATAAAGATGATTTCCTAAAATCGATAAAATACTTGAATAAGACCGGAAAGTTTAAACAGAAAAAATTCCTATTTACGGAAAGGATATACAAAATGGAAGAAAAAAAATTACCCGAATATGAGTTACCCAGTGTGGTTACCTATACCGATGAAGAGATTCTTGAAGAGTTAGTCCGTCACAGACCAATGAGATCAAAACGACCGATGCATCAGAACATGCACATGGAAGTTTTAGCATCATAGAGGTTTTTCACTTATCTTTATTTGATGGTATTACTGTATTATACGAAAAGTATAAGAAATTACGGAGAGGAGGAACAACGAAATTTTTATGGATTGGTTAACAATATCGCATTGCCCTTATTGGAGGTCTGGTTATCATTAATAAAAAGGATATAAGGAATGATGATAATGATAAGATGATGCCTATCCGAAAACAGGGTATTTTTGTACAAGACATAGGACGTGAAACGCTTCTTTATAGCGCCAGGGAGCGGGTATTCCATGTCCTTAATGCTACGGCAAAATTCATTTGGGAACTTTGTGATGGTGAGCATAGTATAGAAGATATAGAACAAGCTGTAAGGGATAACTTTTCTATGACAAGAGAATATGATATAGCAGGAGATGTTCAGCGAACATTAAAATTCTTTATCAGTAAAGGACTATTAGAAAATTGATGTAAAACAAGGAAGGATACATTGAAAATCTTAGCTTTTTTCATACTACTATACTTATGGCTTTACAGCCTGTTTTGAGAGGTATTTAATAAGCCTGTTTTCGCTTGCATTCTGTAGGGGTTTCACAAAGTAATCACTTCTTCCTTCATCTCAGCTTCTGTATAGAGAAAGTAATTCAGGACTTTACCAGTAAAGCTGCCATTCCATTTTGATCTCTAATAAAATCCATCATATTTACTATTATTTTGGAGGTGCTACGTCACGCATGTGTCACACCTTCATGCGGTATCTTGATTGCAGAGGAATTTTCATTTTCATGAAGCGGGTTTCAGGGTGGCACGGACTGTACAGACGCATAATAATGTGTCTCTCCGTTTGCCGTGCTTGCTTCAAATGCCAACGTGGATAGGGAATATAACACACTGACAAACGATCCCTGTTGAAGACATACAGGGACATGGTTTGTCAGTGCCACCCTTGACTAAACGATACCTTGAAACCCGTGAAATACAAGCGCCCCCAGCAGGATTCAAACCTGCAACCTTTGGCTCCGGAGGCCAACGCTCTATTCAGTTGAGCTATAGGGGCTGCTCATTTCACGTACATTTTGAAATTTTACATAAAAAGAATAACTGAAATCAAGATTAATGTTCGACATAAGTTAGGATAGGTAAAATCTCTTTTTAATTGACAAAGCCTCATTCTGTAAATATAATTCCAAACTCTTATTATGCAAATACAATAGATTAGCAAATTTATGAATTAAATTTATAGAGGGGATAATTATTACTCGTAGATGAAAGTAACAGCTCTGGATTTAAAACGGCAATACGAAAATATTCGAGATGAAATAAATAACGCTGTTTTAGAAGTAATAGCTAGCCAATCTTTTATCCTTGGTCCTTTTGTCGAATCATTCGAGCACAGCATAGCAGAATTCTGCTGCATTAAGCACGCCATTGGAGTATCCTCAGGTACAGATGCAATCTTATTAGCCTTAATGGCATCCGGTATTGGTAAGGGTGATGAGGTTATCACTACACCTTTTACCTTCTTTGCAACGGCAGGGTCGATTGCTCGTTTGGGAGCGATTCCGGTATTTGTGGATATAAATCCTGTTACCTATAATATTGAGGTAAGCAAGATTGCATCTGCAATAAGTAAAAGGACAAAAGCTATCCTTCCCGTTCACCTGTACGGGCAGTGTGCCGATATGGATAGTATCCTTGAAATTGCAGGTGTACATGGATTCGTGGTTATTGAAGATGCTGCACAGGCAATAGGGGCGGTGTATAAAGGTAAAAAAGCCGGCTCTATCGGAAACATAGGTTGTTTTTCTTTCTATCCTACAAAGAATCTGGGCGGCTATGGTGATGGTGGACTGGTGACAACGTATGATGATAAACTGGCAGAGCTTATTAAGGTTTTGAGAGTGCATGGGTCGAAATCCAGGTATTATCATTCATATGTTGGTATGAATGGAAGATTAGATGCCATACAGGCTGCTGTTCTATCGGTTAAATTAAAATATCTGAATGAGTGGTCTGAGAAGCGCAGGTTGGCTGCTTCATATTATTCTGAGCATTTGAAGTCGTTACCCATCCGTCTGCCTGAAATAGAATCTTATAATACTCACATATTTCATCAATACGTGATAGCGACATCTCAAAGAGATGCATTGATGAAGTATCTTGGGCAGCAAGGAGTAGAAACTGCTGTTTATTATCCAATGCCTCTTCATTTACAAGAGTGTTTTGAATATCTGGGATATAAAGAAGGTGATTTACCCGAATCCGAACGAGCATCGCGTGAGACATTAGCCCTGCCTGTCTTTTCTGAAATTACATACAAGGAACAGGATTGTGTAATCGGTCACATAAAAAATTTCTTTTCAAAGATATAACGTTACATTCTTTTCATGCAGAAAATACATATTCTCATAATTTTAGCCATTCTGTTTGTTGTCAATAGAGATAGTTATGCTGATGGACTATTGTCGGTAAAATATATAGAACAAAAGCCTTTTTCTCTGTCGGCGGAAACCGTTAGTACCTGGAAAAAAGAAGGGATTAGAGTGTTTGTTGCCCATAAGGAAGCGAAAGTATTACAGGCACCATTCCAAATTACCGCAGATACTATTGTATGCTGGTTTCATGAAGAAGAAGCCATACAAAGCAAGGAGGCAACGGTAGAAGTGTATTGTGAAGGTAACGTGACTATTCTGCAGGATGAGAACTACGAGAAGTACGAACAGGTATACTTAAGATTTGAGACGATGACCGGTGTCGTAGTTAATCCGTATACACAACCGATAAAGACTTTTGAAGAGGCACAAAAGACAGAAGTTGTTTTACGTGGTGAAGAAATACGATCCAGGAAAGAAGAGGAATATTTATCTCATGAGATACCCAAAAAAGTCTTAACCTCAGATACTCCTGAGAAACAGGAAATAGTTGATATTATAGCAGACAATATCGACTCATGGCAGGAAGAAGATAAGCGTATCGTTGTAGCGCTTGGAAATGTTAAAATTAACAAAAAAGATGCGGCGATAGATGCCGATAACGTAATTTTATGGTTTGATCAAAAAAAATCGGAGGATTCAGAATATTCGGAGCTACCGCTGAGTGCGATATATGCGGAAGGAAATGTGATGATGCGCCGCAAAGATGATATGCTCATTGCCGATAAAATATTTGAGAATATAGAGGAAGATAAAGGGATTCTTATTAATAGCCAGATAAAAACGATTCTTCAGCCACAAAAACAAGGCGCCATACGCGACGAATCTCAAAAAGGTAAAAGCGAATATCTCGAAGGGTTGCCTGTTTATGTTAGTGGAGAACAGATAAAACACGTTGATAAAGGACAATATGAGATTAAAAACGGTGTGATAACTACGTGTGGATATGGGCATCCCCACTATCATTTTAAAGGTAAAAAGATCCGGTTGATTCAGAGAGGTAAACACAATATTATATCTTCTACAAACAATACTTTTCATGTAGGCAGCTATCCTATGGGCTATTTACCCTATTTATCCCTTGATGTCCGGAAAAAAGAAAAAATCTTAAGAAACTGGGAATTTGGAAGTTCTTCGCGCTTTGGTTCTTTTCTTAGTACGGACTGGGATTTATTTGCGATAACAGGTGGAAGTCAAAAAGACTGGAGCGACCTTATCTTCAGCCTCGATTATTTACAGGAGAGAGGTTTGGGCGCAGGAATTAACTTTGAGTACAGAGGGCAGGATGCTTATGGTTTTCTCGACACCTACTATATAAAAGATAAGGGTGAATTCGATATTAATGATATCCCTGTCGAAGACGAAGACCGTGGCTCAATTCTTTGGAGACATCGTCAGGAATTGCCTTATGATTTCCGTTTGGATATGGAGTATTCATATTTGAGTGATCCAAGGTTCCTGAGAGAATTTTTCCGCCATGAATTTAAAGAAGAAAAAGACCGTGAGACGGTATTATATTTACGAAGAATTCACGATACTACGGCGCAGACATTTTTGATTAACGAGCAGTTGAATGGATTCGATACAACGGTGGATTCGTTAAGAGAAAAGAGATATGCGGAGCGTTTACCGGAATTAACGTATCAAATTATTGGAGAACCTATATGGGATAACCGCCTTATATTTACCTCAGAATCATCAGCGACTCACTTTGATAGTTCTCTTGACCGGATAGATGAACCGGTGCAACCTCAATCTGTTATAAGACTTGATAATGTGAATCGTATAACTATGCCCTGGAAACCGGGGTTTTTTAATATAAATCCTTTTGTAGAAGGCAGAGTGACAGGATATTCCGAAAGTATAGATACCTCTGGTCCGAATGATGAGCCAAACGGTCCTGCCACAGGTCGTTTTATTGGTTCCCTGGGATTTGATTGGAGTTCGACACATTGGAGAACCTACAGTGTCTATAACGATTTCTTAAGGATAAACCGTTTAAGGCATATCTTTGTTCCCGAGCTGCGTTATGTGTATAACCCGGTTGTTACGGAAGATCCGAATACGTTCTATCAGTATGATGAAATTGATGCGCAGGACTCATCGCAGATTGTTGTAATAGGGGTAAAGAATATGTTGCAGACAAAACGGGGAGAGCCGGGTTTTGAAAAAAATGTGGATTTTGTTTATTTTAATTTAGAGTACTACATCTTTCCAACGGATGCCGGTATTTTTAATGATGGTATTAATGGAATTGTTATAAGGGAAGACAATTTTGTGAATCTCGATTTCCGGTGTAAACTCACCGATATAGTTACGTTTGTTTCTGAAAGAAATGAGTTTAATACCGAAGAGTTCCGATTTGACGTCCTTAGTTCAGGTTTTGAAATTTACAATCCACCGAAGTGGCAATATTTTGTTGGCCATAGATTTATCCGGGACATCAGTTCTACTCTCATCCTGGCGGCAGATTACCAGATTAGTGAGAAATGGAGTGTGGCAGCCAGGGAAATGTATGATTTTAAATCTCTCGATACGGACGATACCGATGATGACGGCGAAAGTGACCCTAAAAACCTTAGAACGAATTTTATCCTGTCCCGTTATTTTCATGATTGGGTAGCAAGTCTTACTCTGGAACTCGATCCTGTGAGAAATGATAGTTCCTACAGGTTTGATATATCACCGAAAGGATTGCAGAGAACCCGAAACCGTTTTTGGTTTTAAGCGATACCATATTACTATGAAAAAAGCAATTTATCCGGGAACATTTGATCCGGTTACGAATGGGCACCTGGATGTAATAAGAAGGGGTTGCATTATTTTTGATACCTTAATTGTTGCTGTAGGATGCAATCCTTTGAAAGACGCCTTGTTTTCCGTTCATGAACGTATGGAGATGATTCGTGATAATATTGGAGATTTGAAGAATGTGGAAGTTGACTCTTTTACCGGCATGCTCGTTGATTATCTAAAAAAACAACAGACGAATATCATACTCCGCGGTATACGTACCGTGTCTGATTTTGAGTATGAATTTCAAAGGGCGCTTACTAACCGGGTTCTCAATAAAGAAGTTGAGACGGTATTTGTAATGACAAGCGAGCAGTATTCATTCTTAAACTCTACCTTAATTAAGGAGGCTGTCAGTTTGGGAGGTAGTGTGAGTCTGTTTGTTCCGGCTGATGTCGAAAGGCGTTTAAAACAGAAATTTAAGGATTTTTATGGAAAGAAAGTTGAATGAAAATTAACGTTCTGGTTATTGGTGATATTGTGGGGAAACCTGGACGTATCATATTAAAGAATAAATTAAAGGCATATATCGATAGGGAACAGATACATTTTTGTATAGCAAATGGTGAAAATGCTGCTGGTGGCGCCGGTATTACTGAGGAAATAGCTAATGAGTTATTTTCTTATGGTGTTGATGTTATAACTATGGGCGATCATGTCTGGGATAAAAAAGATATAATGCATTTTTTAGAAACGAACAGGAGTATCCTGAGACCTGGTAATTACTCGCCGCTGGCAATTGGAAGAGGTTATGTTGTAAAAACCTCTCATGCAGGTACTCCGGTTGGGGTTATTAACGTATTGGGCCGGGTATTTATGAAACCGGTAGATTGCCCTTTCAGGGTGGTTGATGATATTCTGAAGATTGTATCAAAAGAGACAAAGGTAATTTTTGTGGATATGCATGCAGAAGCAACCTCTGAAAAGATTGCAATGGGATGGTATTTGGATGGCAGGGTAAGCGCCGTTGTCGGCACCCATACTCATGTGCCTACTGCAGATGAGAAGATATTGCCAAAAGGAACGGCATGCATCAGCGATTTGGGAATGACAGGCCCTCATGAGTCTATCCTGGGAAGGAAAATTGATTGTGTCTTGAAGGCAATTACGACACAAATGCCAACCCGGTTTGAGGTGGCAGAAGGAGATATCCGTATAAACGGAGTGAAGGTAGTTGTTGATAGCCAAACGGGAAAAGCTGATAGTATAAAGAGAGTTGAAGTCAGAGAGGGCGATTAAATGGATTTTACTGAACCATTACCTTTCCAGACGGATATCACAAAGAATCGAAAAAGTATACAAACGGTTTCTGAAATTACACGAAGGATACGTGGTTCGCTTGAGCAGGAATTTTTTCATGTATGGGTTGTGGGAGAAATATCCAACATGAAAAGACCGATATCCGGGCATGTATATCTGACATTAAAAGATGCCGGTGCCCAGCTTCAGACTGTTATGTTCAGGTCTGTTGCAAGCTCTGTAAAATTTGAGTTAAAGGATGGGATGGAGGTGCTGGTCTTTGGCTCTGTTACCGTATACGAATCCCGCGGTCAATATCAATTAATTATTGAAGCGATTGAGCCAAAAGGTATGGGATCATTGCAGTTGGCCTTTTTGCAGCTAAAAGAACGACTCGGGAAAGAAGGATTATTTGATTTAGCACATAAAAAAGCCCTTCCGTCGTTTCCGGGAAAGATCGCTATTGTAACGTCTCTGACCGGCGCCGCAATCAGGGATATTATCCAGGTGATTCACAGAAGATTTGCTAAGGTAAAGATTCTCATTTATCCGGTAAAAGTACAGGGGGAAGGGGCAGCGCAGGAGATTGCTCAGGCAATTTCTGATTTGAATACTATTCCGGATATTGATGTGATGATTGTTGGAAGGGGCGGCGGTAGTCTGGAAGATTTGTGGGCCTTTAATGAGGAGGTAGTTGCACGGAGTATTTATGCCTCAAAAATCCCCGTTATCTCCGCAGTTGGTCACGAGATTGATATAACTATTTCCGATTTGGTTGCTGATAAAAGGGCTCTTACACCTACAGAGGCGGGGGAGCTCGTCGTTCCATGCTATGATCAGGTAAGCGATGCATTGGAGAAAATTAAAACTAGACTTGCCCAGTCACTATATAATAAAATATTGCTTATCAAGAGTCAGCTTATGGGAATCAGAAATAGTCTTTCCTTTAAGAAACTCCATGATAAAATTCTTAGGTTACAACAGGAATTAGATGAAGTTGCGCAAAGATTAATTACGGTAAGTAAACACACCATGGAGTTGGAATGGGAACGGTTAACGGGTCTTGCAAATAGATTGGATAATGTGAGTCCATTAAAAGTATTAGAAAGAGGCTACTCCATTACGACAAACGGAGAAGATGATAAGCCGATCAAATCAACCGAGGGACTCGTTGTTGGAAAAAAATTGAAAATACGATTTTCTCATGGTAATGTTGTATCTTCAATAGTTGAGATAGTAAAGTAAATATTTTACATGAGACTGCCTTTGGTAAAAGGGAGAATCGATGCAGGGCGAGGCTTTAGCCTCATATGCATCAAGCTAACAGGTGGAAACGGTGAAGAATAACAAACCACCCGTAATCCCCCCTGATCCCCCTTTAAAAAGGGGGAAATGGTGAATGTTTTAGAAATCAGGAATATATGGTTACGATTGTATGGCCAAGATAAAATTTGCGGATGCGCTAAAAGGATTAGAAGATATTGTAGAGCGGATCGAGAGAGGAGATCTGTCTCTGGATGAGGCATTATCTGAATATGAGAACGGTATTAAATTGTATAAACAATGTGTCTCTATGTTAGAAGATGCAGAAAAAAAGATTCAAATCCTGATGAAGGACGGGAACGGCGGCTTTCGTACAAAAGATTTCGAGATTGAGACTACCTGAAGAAATTTTTGTATCTGTTTTTGTCAGGATTATGTAGTATCATGATAAAGAGATATGAAGATTTTGGGGAAAAAATATATTCCGGAACTGCCTGGAAGATGAATAGATTACATACATTTTTACCTTTAACATAATGGATGCAATATGAGTAAATTATTAGATTGTATTGAATATCCAGAGGATTTAAAAAAAGTAAAAGTAGAGGATTTGCCTCAACTGGCAACAGAGATTCGAGAACTCATCGTAGATGTTGTTTCAAAAAATCCAGGCCATCTTTCTTCAAACCTGGGTGTTGTTGAATTAACCATTGCACTGCATTACTGCTTCGATTTTAAAAGGGATAAAATAGTATGGGATGTAGGCCACCAGGCCTATGTTCATAAGATCCTTACCGGAAGAAAATCGAAATTTTCAACCTTAAGACAATACAAGGGCCTGAGTGGTTTTCCAGACAAGAACGAGAGTCCCTATGATCCCTTTACTTGCGGCCATAGTGGTAATGCTATATCGGCAGCTCTCGGAATTTCTTGCGCTGATGAGATTCTTGGATACAGGAGGTCTGTTGTTGCTGTTGTTGGAGACGGCGCTATAGGGGCTGGAATGTCTTTGGAGGCGCTTAATCATGCGGGTGATCTTAAGAAAAATTTATTGGTAGTGTTAAATGATAATGAGATGTCAATTTCCAATACGGTTGGAGCTTTTTCAAAATATTTAAATAAGATCAGATCAGCGCCACTCTATACCGATCTCAAGAAGGATTTTCACAATTTACTGAGTATCTTACCAGTATTTGGCAAGCCAGTAGGGAAGACGCTGGAACATATCGTTGAGTCAATAAGAAAAGGGGCTGCTCCAGGCCAGATATTTGTGGATCTTGGGTTTAATTATTTTGGTCCGATTGATGGACATGATTTTAAAATATTACTTGAGACGTTGAATAATATGAAGCATCTTGAAGGTCCGGTACTTTTGCATGTGATTACAGAAAAAGGAAGAGGTTTTGAGCCGGCATGTCAGAATCCGACCCAGTACCACAGCGCTGGTAAATTTGAAATGTGCGGTGGAAAGGTTACACAAAGTATAAAAGATCAAAAGACAATTTCTTATACGAATGTTTTCGGAGACGCCCTTGTAGAACTTGCCAGAACGGATCATAAGATTGTTGGAATTACTGCTGCCATGCCTGACGGGACCGGAATTATTTCTTTTGGTAAAAAATTTCCTGACCGGTTTTATGATGTCGGGATTTGTGAACAACATGCAATTGGTTTGGCAAATGGGTTAGCTGCCGGAGGCCTGAAACCTGTTGTGGCTATTTACTCAACGTTTTTACAAAGAGCCTATGATCAGGTATTCCATGATATTTGCCTGCAGCGAAACGGAGTCGTATTTATGTTAGACCGGGCAGGGATTGTCGGTAATGACGGGCCTACGCATAATGGTATATTTGATATTGGCTATCTCCGCCATTTGCCGGAGATTATCCTGATGGCGCCAAAAGACGGAAGTGAACTGAGGTCTATGCTGAAAATAGCCCTGGATTCAGGTAAAGCTGTAGCGATCAGATATCCTAAGGAAGATATTCCTGAAGAAAAACAGGATTTACACGATAAAACATTTGAGATCGGGAAGGCTGAGGTATTACGGGAAGGAGTTGATGGAGTGCTTTTTGCGTATGGTGCGATGGTGTATCGTTGTTTAGGGGCGGCGGAGAAGTTGAGTAAAAAAGGTATAGAAGTTACGGTGGTTAATGCAAGATTTGCCAAACCCCTTGATAAAGGACTTCTTTTAAGCCTGGTGAAGAATCATAAATTAATCCTGACAGTCGAAGATCATGCCCTCATGGGTGGTTTTGGGTCTGCAGTGCTTGAGCTTATTACGAGTGAAAACGAAGATGCAAATAAAATTGTGAGGATGGGTATTCCCGATCACTTTATTGAGCATGGACCCCGGAATCTCATACTAAAAAACCTGAATTTAGATGAGGATGGAATTGCTAACAGGTTTACCGAAGCGCTTGAAATGACAAATATTAATCTATTTACCAGGGTGGGAAGCCGGAGCTTTGCCGTTTAAGCGAATGAAAAAGATTTTAGTTTTAGGCGATTTAAGCAGAAAAAAGATTTATGATTCTATTTACGGATTAAAGCCGTGGCTTGAGAAGTATGTAGGCATTGAAATTATTGATCTGTCTAAAGAAAAAAAATTTGAGAGAGTTGGAGCAGAAATTGCCATAGTATTTGGCGGCGATGGTGCAATCCTTTCTACCTGTAGAGCTCTCGGAAGGAATCAAATACCAATTATTGGTGTGCATATGGGAAGATTTGGCTTTCTGGCAGAACTTATGGAAAAGGATGTGTTCGTGTCCTTAGAAAAGATATTTATGGGAGATTATCTGATACGAAAGAGAATGCTGCTCTTATGCCATGTTGAACGTTCAGGTAAAATACTGAATGAATCCACGGGTATTAATGATGCGGTAATTTCCCGCTCATCCTTATCAAGGTTGATTTCTATTAAGTTGAATATTAACGGAGAATGTGTAGCAACGTACCGTGCTGATGGTTTAATTGTATCAACCCCTTTAGGTTCAACAGCGCATTCTTTGTCTGCAGGAGGACCGCTTCTTACCCCTGATTTAAACGCATTTATTATTGTGCCTATATGTCCTCATACCCTTACAAACCGGCCGTTAGTTGTTTCAGGCAATGTGAAGATAGAAATGGAGCTTTTATCACAATTGGGCGGTACCGGTTTTACCGTAGATGGACAGGTTTTTACCGAGTTAGAGGTAGGTGATAAAATAAAGATCGAGCGATCTGCTATTGAAGTCCAAATGATCGATACAGGGACAAGGACATTTTATGGCGTATTGCGCGAAAAATTAAACTGGGGAGGACATCCGAATTATGGCCGTAATTAAGATAAAAGAAAATTACTGTAAAGGGTGTCTTCTCTGTCTGCCGGTATGCCATAATAATTCATTAGTGGTATCAACTACGATAAATGAACAAGGATTGCATCCCATAGTATTTAAAGAAGGTAGTGTGTGTGACGGTTGTAAGAAATGCGCAATCATGTGTCCTGATGTAGCGATAGAGATTTATACCTGAGCATGGCAATGGGGCACAGAAGAACACGGATTGTAGAGAAAGATAATTTTCGAAGGACATACGATTATGAAGCGGTTATTAACAGGAAATGAAGTTGCTGCCGAGATTGCCATACAAGCTGGTTGCAGATACTATTACGGATATCCTATTACTCCCCAGAATGAGCTTATTAACTATATGGCAGTAAGAATGCCTCAGGTTGGCGGCACCTTTATTCAGGCTGAAAGTGAGATTGCAGCAATTAATATGGTTTACGGGAGTGCAGCGGCAGGCGCCCGGACAATGACCTCTTCTTCGAGTCCCGGAATAAGTTTGAAACAAGAAGCAATTTCCTATTTGGCAGGAAGTGAACTTCCCTGTGTAATTGTTAATATACAAAGGGGTGGACCAGGATTAGGTGATATTTCAGCATCTCAGGCTGACTATTTCCAGGCGGTAAAAGGCGGAGGGCATGGCGACTATCATGTTATAGTGCTTGCGCCAGCCTCTGTTCAGGAAATGGCAGATCTTGTTTATGATGCTTTTGATTTAGCTGATAAATACAGGAATCCTGTTTTGATCCTGGGGGACGCGCAGATAGGACAACTCATGGAACCGGTGGAATTTCATAAGAAACAGAAAAAGGATCTTCCGCCAAAAGATTGGGCATTGACAGGTGCCGAAGGGAGAAAGAGGAATATTGTAAAGTCCTTCTATCCTATTAAGGGTCAATTGGAAGAGTTCAATGCTCACCTGCAGAGGAAATACAGAACAATTGAGGAACATGAAGTCCGTTATGAGTCAATTGATACTGATGATGCCGATGTTGTTCTCATCGCTTATGGTACCTCTGCGCGTATATGTAAAGAGGTTATCAGGAAAAGCAGTCAGCTTGAATGTAACGTAGGTTTGATACGTCCCATTACCTTATGGCCGTTTCCCAAGGAGTGTATCAGAACGGTATCAGAAAAAGTGCAGTGTATTTTGACGGTGGAGATGAGTGCGGGGCAGATGGTTGAGGATGTAAGGCTGGCAGTTGAGGGGAGATGCCCGGTTCATTTTTATGGAAGAACCGGCGGTGGGGTACCTACATCTTTGGAAGTGATGAAGAAATTAACAGACATCATATCGGATAGCCGCTCAGTCTCTGTGGCATCACATTAATTGAGATTGGTACTATGCAACTAATATATGAAAAACCAAAGGCGCTTACAGAAACACCAACACATTTTTGTCCGGGTTGCGGTCATGGAATTGTGTTGAGGCTGATTGCAGAGATTATTGATGCATGGGATATTCGAAGTAAAACGATTGGGCTAGCTCCGGTAGGATGTTCCGTTCTTGCTTATAATTATCTTGATATCGACATGTGCGAAGCTGCTCATGGCCGCCCGCCTGCTGTAGCTACCGGTATCAAAAGAGTTCATCCGGACCACATTGTGTTTGCTTACCAGGGGGACGGCGACCTGGCAGCAATCGGGACAGCAGAAATTATTCATGCTGCCAACAGAGGAGAGAATATTACCTTTATCTTTGTTAATAACGCTGTTTATGGCATGACAAGCGGGCAGATGGCTCCAACAACCTTAATCGGACAGAAAACCATCACCACGCCTTCGGGCCGTGATGCGATGAATTATGGATATCCCATCCGTGTATGTGAATTACTGGCGGTTCTTGATGGTAGTAGTTACCTGGAGAGAGTCAGTGTATCTTCTCCGGAAAATATTCGAAAGGCAAAGAAGGCTCTTGAGAAGGGTTTTAAAACTCAGATAGAAAAGCGAGGGTTTTCTCTCATAGAGGTTCTTTCCCCCTGTCCAATTTACTGGAGAATGGACGCTAATGAAGCAATGAAATATATTGATGAAGAGATGTCTCTTACCTTTCCCCTGGGAGTGGTGAAAGACTGGGAGCGCAAAAATTAAATTTAGCTGTGCAAATGTATAATACCTATGATAATACCTTCATTATTCGTGTAGATTCGTGTCCATTCGTGGCTAAATAATCATAACTATGACGGAAAAGATAATCTTAGCCGGTTTTGGCGGACAGGGAATGATGCTGTTAGGTAAGTTGCTTGCCCAGACGGCTATGACCGATGGCAAATATGTTACTTATTTTCCCTCCTACGGTACTGAGGTAAGAGGGGGGACGGCTGTATATCACCTTATTATTTCAACCGAAGAAATCTTTTCTCCGCTTATCGAGGTTGCTGATACCCTTATCATTATGAATCAACCATCATATCAAAAATTTAAGGGTATGCTGAAGCATGATGGGTTGCTTATCTTAAATTCCTCCATGAGCAAATCAGATAATCTTCCTCATGTAAAAACATACAATGTGCCGGCAACAGAGATTGCCAGCAAGCTGGGAAGTGTGCTGGTTTCAAATATCGTTATGTTAGGCGCTTATATAGCGATTAAAAAGTTATTTTCTACCGATCATGTTTTAGACCAATTGCGGATAATGTTAAAACAGAAAAAAGGGGAATTATTTCTTATCAATAAACAAGCCTTTGAGAGCGGTATGCAAGTGATAGAATCTCTTTTATAAGGTTGCATCTCTCTCAGTCTTTGATTATAGTTTTTACTTTATGCCAATGGATATGAGTTAGGTAATATTTTGAAAGTAGCTATTCTTGGAACGCGCGGTATACCAGCCAAATACGGTGGCTTTGAGACATTTGCGGAAGAATTGGCTGTCCGTCTTGCCCGGCAAGGTATTGATGTAACGGTATATTGTAAGGCAGATAATAACCAACAGCCAGGTACTTATAAGGGCGTTCATTTGGTATATATTCCTTCCTTTCATTTAGGTCCTCTTACTACTATTTGGTTTGATCTTCTTTGCCTTTGGCATGCCCGAAATAAATTCGATATAGTTTATATGTTAGGCTATGGCGCAAGTATCGTATGTTTTATTCCGCGTTTATGGGGAAACCGGGTTTGGTTAAACATGGATGGTATTGAATGGGCTCGCTCCAAATGGGGCACGTTTGCCAAACTATGGTTCAAATGTATGGAGACTGTTGCTATGTATACACCAAATCAGCTTATCGCTGATGCCGATGGTATTAAGGAACATTTACAATCACGGCATAAACATATGCCACCATGTTCAGTTATTCCCTACGGCGCCTATGTATCTGAAGTTTCTCCTCCTGTTGATTTATTACGGGAGTGGAAACTGTATGCTAAGGCATATTATCTGGTGGTATGCAGATTAGAGCCAGAAAATAGCGTGTCAGAAGTAATAGAGGGATTTATCGCTTCTGGTAGCTCTTATCCCCTTGTCATTGTTGGAGACCATACAACAAGAACACCGTATGTGGAGTGTTTGTTAAGGTTAAAAGATGATCGTATTCGTTTTATTGGCACTGTCTATGATACATTAAAACTGCAGGCGCTCCGCTCCCATTCATTAGCTTATTTTCATGGCCATACAGCGGGCGGGACAAATCCATCCTTACTTGAAGCTCTTGGTTGCGGAAATATGGTGATTGCGCATGATAATCGATTTAACCGGGAAGTAGCGGGTGACATTGCATTATACTTTACTGGTTCACATGATATTCCTGGTATTATAAAAAAAATTGAACTATATTCATCTCATGAACAGGAAGGTATCGCAGATAAAGCAAAAAGACGTGTTCAATCAAAATACCATTGGGATGATATAACGGCTAAATATATGAGACTTATTGCTGATGAGCCAAATGTTAGCATACCTGACTATACGGGAGGTAAAAAGTAGACCAGGATTTATAAAAAATAAATTATGTCGGATTTACGATTATTTTGGAAACTTTTTGCCGTACGATACTGCACCATGAATCATAAAGCCTGCACCATATTCTTAAACTGCCTCCCTCGTTCTTCATAATTCAGAAACATATCATAACTGGCGCAAGCAGGGGAGAGCAGTACAATTTCTCCTGGTTTTGCGATACCATGGGCTTGCTGAAATGCCTCTCTGAAGGTGTTTGATATGCATATTGAGGGCTTTTTCTCTCCATCTGTTTTTTGCAGGATAAGCTCTTGTATTTTCTGTGCCATTTTTCCGATCAGAACAATAGCTTTAGTCTGTTGTATGCAGGTTTCAGCAAATTTTTCAAAATTACTACCCTTATCAATTCCACCGGCAATAAGTATTATCGGTTCCTGAAAGGCTCTCATAGCGGCAATGGCCGATTCTGGTGTAGTGGCCTTGGAGTCGTTGTAATACCGTACACCATGTATTTCCCGCACAAATTCCAGACGGTGCTCCAATCCGCCAAAGCTTGTCACGATTCTTTCCATGTGTTGCTCGTGGGCGCCAGCCAGATGTGCGGCACAAGAGGCCGCCAAAATATTCTGAAGGTTATGACCCCCTGGTATCTTGATTCCGGATGTGCATACTATCACTCTTTCCTGGCCATGGACAGATAATACAATACTGCCATCTTTTATCCATGCGCCGTTTTTTATGCTTTGTCTTGTACTGTACCATAAAACATGGCTTTTGCACTCTTGCTCCCATCTTCTTACCTCGGTATCATCATAGTTAAGAATAGCGTAATCCTCCGGTCTTTGATAGGTGATAATAGTTTTTTTCGCTTGAATATAATCATCCATACCGATGTGCCGATCAAGATGATTGGGAGATACGTTGGTTACAACAGAAATGTGTGGACTTTTTTTGATACTCGATAGTTCTTTTAGTTGAAAACTGGAGAGTTCAAGTACTACAATTCCCTGAGATTTTATCTCTTCAAGGTTTGTCAGTAAAGACCTCCCGATATTTCCTCCAATCCATGTTGTACGAGAGGTTTGCTGCAGTACTTTACCAACAAGAGCGGTTGTAGTTGATTTCCCGTTGCTGCCGGTAATACCGATAATAGGGGCAGGGCATAAGGAGAAAAAAATGTTTATTTCGGTATTTAACGGCACTTGGTTATTTCTTGCAATTTGTAGAAATTTTGAATTCTCTGGCACCGCGGGGTTAACAATAACCATATCTGTATTGATGAAATCTTCTTCGTAATGTCCTCCGAGTTTATATGAAATAGGGAGCCCTTCAAGCTGTTTTATGGATGAAGAAAGTTCTGGCATATTCCTTAAATCAGTTATCGTAACGAGAGCGCCTTGTTTTGCAAGAAATTGAGCTACGCCCACACCGCCGCCAAAGGAACCTAATCCCATAACAGTGATTTTTTTGTTTTTAAACTCATAATGCATAGATTGTATAAATAGAGTATTTATTCAAAACAAAATATAAACCTTGCATTTCTACGTCCATATTAGGAAATTCAAACAAAGAGTTCCTCCCCCTTGATGGGGGAGGTTAGGTGGGGGTGAAGGAAAAGGACAACCACTCTCCCCTGGCCCCTCCCATCAAGGAAGGGGAAAAAGTCGCCGAAGGCCTAATGTAACGTTTAGGAATTCCAATGTTCTGTTGTATGGGCAGGTTTAAAACCTTGCCCATACGCCGGTGTTGTAAAAAAGTCTCCGAAAGGCCTCATTTGCTCTTTCTTCGTGCCCTTTGTGTACTTCGTGGTTTATCTTACTTCTCCCTTAGTTTTTCATTATTTTGCTGCTGCTTTATTCTTTCCCTTTGTCTGCTTTTTGTATAAAGAGAAATACCCCTCCGCTTCCTTTTTCATACCTTTTGCCTTATAGGCATTGCCGATATCCTGATAGATTTCTGCATTGTCTGGATTTGTCATTACTGCTATTTGAAAGGCATTGATTGCATCGTCATATTGTTTTTTCTTTATATAATTTTTGCCCAACCGATACTGGGCATCTGCATTACTTACATTTGCCTCGGTTGCCTTTATATAATATTGAATAGCCCTATCTGTATCTCCTGTTTTATCGTATAAAAGCGCTGTATTGTACAGTGCACTTTCATGTCCCGGGTCAATTTCTAATGCCTTCGTGTATTCTTCCATAGCTTCCTTGTCCATTCCCTTCATAGAATAAACAATACCTAAGTTCGAATGGGCTATTGCCAGATTTGGGTCTAACTCTATGCGTTTTTTCAATATCTGGATTGCATCATCATATTTGCCGATTTTTGAATACGCAATTCCCAGGAGGGAATAAGCAGACCGATGATCGGGTTTTATCTGAACGGTTTTTTTAAAGCTTTCAATAGCCTTATCAAAACGACCCGTATCAAAATATGCAGAACCCAGATTGTAATAAGCATCAACATTGTCCGGTTTTTGTTCTATAACCTTCTGAAATGCCTCAATAGCGTTATCAAACATGCCCTTTTGGGCATATGCAAGGCCTATATTGTTATACGCATCGGTGTTATTGGGATTTTTAGCTAACGATTTTTTAAACATCTCTATTGCTTCGTCAAAAAGACCATACTGTGCGTAGTGTAAGCCTTGCTTATACTGTTCATGAGGCATATCAATATGGTTGGATGGACTGTCTTTTTTGACCTTACGAGCAGTATCGTTTATGCCGGTTTCTTTTCCTTCCTGAGAAAAGCAACGGGCTGGATTACATAATGTTACCATCACAAGACTGCAAACAGTTGCAACACTTACAATATTTCTCTTATTCAATATACCTCTCCTCATAGTTTAACGTATAGGATTTCAACTCTTTAGGGCAAGGCTAAAGCCCATATATGCATCAAGCTAACATGTGGAAACGGTGAAGAATAACAAACCGCCCATAATCCCCCTTGATCCCCCTTTAGAAAAGGGGGAAATGGTGAATGTTTTAGAAAAGAGGGAAAAGTTTGATATGTTTGATCAGATAAACTTTTCTCAGGAGAAAATCCTTCCTTCCTTCTTTCCCCCCTTTTTAAAGGGGGGTTAGGGGGGATTAGAGGGAAAGATGAACACCCATTGCTCTTTTTCCAAGGGGATACCCCTTTTTATGGAACACTATTCTTAGCTTGGTGCATATGAAGCTAAAGCCTCGCCCTACATAATATTATTAATAAGGATAAAAGTTGCCGAAGGCCTATTTTATCCAAAAGGCAATCTACGCGCACGCTGAATCCGTTATTAATAAATTATTTTCAATTTTAACGCCTTTATGGCTTTATTGCAGAAAAAGTTATTGTAGTAATTATATCGATACAGGGGTAGACATGCAACTTATCTCTTGAGCCGGAAAAATATTTTTCCTAAAGAGAGCAGCATAAATATGACGCAAAGCAATGCTACATCTGTGGGGCCTGTTGGAAGATCGAAACGGTATGAGATGTAAAAACCAATAAAAGATGTGAAAATTCCGATGACAGAAGAAACAATACAGAAAAGGAATATACCCCGGGTGACCATTTTCGCAGCCATTGGTGGTATCAGGAGGAAGCCAAATATAACCAACGGTCCAACGGTCATTACACCGAATGATATAATGATACCGATGATCAGATAGAGGAGGGTGTCCCACAGGATAACATTTTTACCAAGGGTGGTAGCCATATCGATATCATATGATACCAGGATAAAATTGCGATGAAAACCGATTAAAAAAATGAAAATAGTGCCATAAATAATAAGCATTGATAACACATAAATATCCGGAATAGATATAATCTCTCCTTTAAGCATAGAAAGTACTTCTGTTTGTCCATACGGGTTCCAGGCAACAAACAGTATGGAGGCCGCTCCTGCAAGGGCATAAGTAAAACCTATACGGTTTTCAGCAAACCCTTTTTGCTTGCGTTCGAGAATTGCCAGGGTAAATATAGCAATGAACGTAAAAACAATCGAACCTGAAAGGGCCATAACTTTTTCAGATTCCATATGATAGAAAAGATGCCATCCTAAGGTATGCATTAAAAATGCAAAGGCAATTCCGGCATTTGATACCTGAGGTAAGGCTATGCCTAGTAAAATCATACGGCGTAATACAAAAAATATACCCACTTGTGGGCATACGAGACCTACCAATAATCCTGCATACAGGGCATTTCGCAAAAGAAAATGCGGATTCAATATTTCTCCTAATTGTTCCATGTATAAATATCCCTAATTTGGTATTTCATCAATTCTTGATAAAGAAATTATCTCTTCCAATGAGCCAAGTACCACTTTATAGTGATGAATATGGATTATTTTATTTACCCATCTTGGAATATGATGAACCTCGTGAGTAACCATCATAATCGTTAATTTGCGCTTTTTATGCAATTCAGAAATAAGCTCTGTAATCTTCCTTTGTGCATGGATATCAACTCCTGTAATGGGTTCATCAAGCAGTAAAACATCAGGTTTTGTCACGAGTGACCGGGCTATCAGTATACGCTGTTTTTGTCCTCCGGACAGCTCAGAGAACAACTGTTTTCTTAACTCAAACATTCCAACATCCTTTAAACATTGGTTCACTAAAATGTGATTTGATGCAGGACTTGGACTAAATGGTTTTATCGATCCGAAAGTGCCCATTAATACTACTTCTTCTGCGGTAAATGGATATATTTCATCTAAATACTTGCGTTGCGGTACATAACCAAATTTCGGATACTGGCTATTACCATAAAGAATGGTACCCTGAATAGGGGGAATAATCCGTAAAATGGTCTTGAACAATGTGGTTTTGCCTGAACCGTTTGATCCAAACAGGACTGCAAATTCCCCTTTTTTTAATGAGAAATTAATATCACTGAGGATGATTTTTCCCTTATACCCAATAGCCAGGTCTTTTAGTGTGATGCAGTTGTCGGTATCCATATCTGTATTATTCAGAGAAATCTGTGGATATAATTTACGTTTTAAGGGCTGATGCAATTTGCTTAATAATATAATCAAAAAGGGCTAAATAATCTTTGGTTTCTTTTTGACCTCCGACCATGATGGGCAAAATAACGATCTTTGCTCCTGTCTGGGATGCAGCAAATTCAGGTATTTTGCGTTCCCGGAACTCTTCAATAATGATCAATTTTACTCCTTCATTTTTCATCATGGGAATAAGGCTGTTTAGATGTGAGGGAGAAGGTGGAACGCCAGGTTTTGGCTCAAGCGTTCCCAATACATTCAAATTAAATCGCCGTGCAAGATAAGGAAAGGTCTTATGATACGTAACGATTTTTGTCCCTTGAAAGGGTTGTAATATTTTTTGCCATTCAGATAATTTCTGGTCTAGCCTTCTCACAAAATCCTGTAGATTATTCTTATAATAGTTACAATTTACGGTATCGATTTGACAGAGGCGTTCACAAATATGTGTCGCAACTATCTTGCCATTGGATGGGTCCAATATAAAATGTGGATTTCCAAAAGAATGAATATCACCCATAGAACGATCGCCAGGGGTTTTGGGTACATCTACTATTTCAACTCCCGTGGAGGCAGTCAAATATCCGGCTTGCCCTGGAAGTATTTTTTTATTCCTTGCTCCCATAACCAAGGGTGGTAACCAGCCGATTTCTAACTGCAATCCTCCCTCAATAAGCATATCTGCTTTATTCAGTTTAACAATAAAACTAGGTTTTGCATCCACAAAGTGGGGGTCTTCTGTGGGTTTTGCAATGCTAGTAACAGTAACCTTATCTTTTCCAATTTCAGCAGCTAAGGCGCCCAAATCAGATGTTGATGCGACGATATTTAGTTTTGCATAGGCAACAGACATCCAGCCGGAAACAAATAACAGACAAAGGCATATTTGGTATTTTATCTTCATATCGTACGTCCTTTATAAAAAATCATGCAACAAGGGCATGAAGTGTCAGTGTGAGTGATTTGTGTCAATCTGACACCGATAACTAATCACTGATACTGAAAAGTAGCCGAAGGCCTCATGTAACGGCTAGAACTTGTGTGCGCCATGTGAGCCCAGCAAAAATTCAAATTGTAAAAATACGGAATGTTCCGTGCTGTCGTTGCCTAAGATAGTATCGTAGTTGTATTGCAACCGTATTTTTGAAAATTCTGATGGATAAAAGGTAATATTGGGGGAAAGCCTCCATCGTTCAAATCCTAAAGGATCTGTTGCTTCCTTCTCTCCATCAACATAATCACCACGGAGCCCGGCTATCCAGCGCTTTTTAAATCCCCACATAATCTGAGAGTAAGCGCCCCAGTTATTCATTACTTCATCCGGCAAATTGGAATTAACATCTTCTCCGGCTTCGAAACGTCTGCCCATAACTTCTGTCTGCCAGGAGACGAAGGGAAATCCACCGGCGGCGTATTTAGACTTCCACTTCCAAAACATATCTATCCCGTAGATCAGGGTATTTTTATCCCTTCCTGTGGAATTTGGCCCAAAGGCTGCTGATGCGCCCAATAAAACGGTTTGCTCATCTGTTATATCAAAGGAGGTGGCAATCCGTGGAACATAGAGGAGATCTTCCATGCTGTGTACGCGTGTTTCCACTGCCTCACGTCCAAACAGCCCTGTACCATCTTCCTCAAATCTGAAGCTGTGAACAGTTTCTCCCTGACTATTTTGTACCGTAAAGAATAACTCCGTGTAGTTGTTTGTAGGAGCTAACCATGAAAGGCGTGCACCGGGGTTTCTCATCCCGTCCGGTCCTAAAAACCGGCCGTTAACTAACGGTTGGTCTGCAAAATTCCATGCGTGAGGATGAAGTTGATTCTGTCTGCCAAATTCGGTAAAAAATGTTCCGGCCTTTACCTGTAAATTCAAAGGTAACGATAAAGAAGTCAGATAAGCTTCTTCCACTTCGAGAGACGATTCACCATCTTTATCGATTTGAAAAATGATATTTGCTTGTCCCTTGAAATAAGGATCTATTGCGCCCTCAAAGGTAGTTTCTAAATTTTGCACAGTAAATCCTCGCTGAACAGGGTCATGTGCTCCTGTTTCAATTTTTTCTAAATCTTTCGCTGTAGAACCTGCTGCCGCAAACAATCCATTAAAAGAGATATTCATATAACTCTGTCCGCTACTCCATAACGTGATAGGTTGTGCAGGAGACCAGTGTCCTGTTCCTGCGCCTGCCGATTGATCGGGTGTGGTGGTATTCATTAATGGCATAGCAGATTCTGTTGTCTCACTTTCTGGAGAAGGCGATACTGTTTGAGAAGGCGGAGGGGTATTTGTAATAGTATCTGTGCGTGATAGCATAGATGCTTCTTCTTCGCTTATTACAGAAGTTTCTAAGAGTTTTGAATCTGTCTCCGGAGGGATGGATGTATTCTCTTCCCATGGTATTTTTTCTTTTTCGGGTTCCGTTTTCTCTTTCTCAAGGGTAGCGATCTTTTCTTGCATTTCTTTCAAGCGTGAATCATAATCCTGTTTCATCTCTTCCAGAAGGTCTCTCATACCCTGCAGTTGTCCAATGATCTCATTAAATTCGTCCTTTTTTATACAGATACTATTTGTATCTTCTTCTGTGCTCATCAATTGTGAATCTTTCTTTATCACCTCGCTATATGCATACGGCACATTACTTTCTATAATAAGTATGCATATGAGTAAAATATAACTTGGCCGTCTCATACAAACTCTCCTGTGAAAACGATTCTTATATAAATAATCATGCAGGAAATCATTATGAACGAGCATAAATCTGCAGAATTCCCCGCAGTCTCAGGTAGTGTATAGGTACAAATAGCTAGTAAACCCTGAAATAAACAGATACTATTCCTGTTTAAAGCTCTTATCGTTTTTTATGCTGAAAATCAGGCGAGAGACGGAGGTGGCCGGATGGTAAATTTATGGATGGATAGAGACGGAAGTAATGGATTGGAACGGCATACAAATTTGATACAGATACACTGGAATTGAGTATCTGGTAATAGAAACCGTATAAGTGTTGAGGGAGTCTTTAACCACTGACAAATTTGACATGTCTCGGAGTTGTGTCCTGACGCATCCTCACAGATCCCAATTTGTGTAGTATCTGTATCGTTAGTTGCTGATTGTTGGGTATGGGTACAATGTGGGGTGGTAAAGATGCTATCATGGAAGCCTCCTATCGTTAGACACAGGAGGAGATAGGGAAGCAGGACAGAAATAAACACGTTGTTCGCTAAAGTTTTATTTTTCCTGAAATACTTCAAAGGCATATCCAACGCTCACAAATGAAAGATGTTATATTTTCCTGTTATAGGGATTCCAATTCTGTAGGGCAAACCTTTAGGTTTGCTATCCCCATGCGCACTCAGGCGGGGATGAAAGGCTAAAGTCTTGCCCTGCATGTTACCTGGTTGCCGAAGTTCTCATTAACTTATGAAATTATGCTAATACCTTTTTCATTACAAGTCAAGCGAAAACACACAGTCCCGGAGAAACTTATTATCGATTCATATGCTTGTTGTTCTTTCTTTTATTTACCCATAAATCCTCTTCCATCTGCCCCTTCTATAGAGAATATAAATAGCGACAGCACGGCCAATCCAGTCCAGGGCAGAACCAAACCATATACCAGCTAATCCCCAGCCAAGTGTGATGCCAAAAAAATAGGCAAGAGGGGCGAGGAAACATAAAGTGCCTACGATAGTTATGATCATGGGACTTATCGTATCACCCGCTCCGCGAAGCCCGCCGGCGTATACCATATAGATAGCGAGGGCAGGTTGCTCAATGGCGGCTACCATGATACAAGCTACTGACAATGAGAGCACCCTGGCTTCAGGTTTGAATATCATAGCTATCTGCTGAGGAAATATAAGAAAAATGAAGGCAAATGACCCCATTAAAATTAGGGCAAAATAGCAACTGCGTCTCATGCTGAGCAGTGCAAGATTTACATTCTTTCTTCCGAGACTCTGACCAACGAGCGTGGCTGTAGAGACTGCCAGGGCGAATCCAGGCATAAAGGACATCGCTTCAATCCGAACGGCAATTTGATGCGCAGCCAGAGGCGCCGTGCCAAGGAGAGCGACAATCTTTGTAAAGAACAGGAATCCTGTCTGTGTCAGAACGGCATCAATAGCAGCAGGAACAGAAATACGGATAATTCTTTGAAGCGCGTGGTAATTGATTTGTGCTACATGACGAAGAGAGATATGCGGAGTATACCTTCCTGCAAAGAGCCTTATACAGAGTAATATGGCGCCTATAGTATAAGCGGTGGCTGTGGCCCATCCGACTCCGGTAACACCGAGTTCCGGAAAAGGTCCTATACCAAAGATTAATAGCCAATTGAGCAGAATGTTTATACAATTAACAATAAGGGTTATCTTCATGGGAGTTTTTGTATCACCCGCTCCCCGCAGAATCCCGCTACCGGTAAGAGTAATCAGACGAAATACAAGGAATGCCGTGATAATTTGAAGAAAGTCGCTGCCAAGGGCTGCGATGTTTGGTTCTGCGCTCATGAGAATTAATATTTTTTTTGCAAAAAGCAGCAGGAATGGCGTGACTATTATACCGGTAATGAGTGACATAAGTATGGATTGACCTCCGACCATCCGGGCTTGCTCATGTTCTTTTGCGCCTACATGTCTTGCTACGATACTTGTTGTGCCAACATTGAAGGAAGAGAAGACCATAGAGATAATGAAGAAAAGAGTACCTGCCAAACCCACTGCAGCAATAGCGTCAGTTCCCAACCGGCTTACCATGATCGTGTCTGATAGAAAAACACCCATATGGAGAATGTTTTCAATGGCTACAGGAACACTTAATGTAAGGATATTGTTGTTGAGATTTTTTTCTGTAAGTTCAAGTTGTCTCATAGAAGTTAATTTTTTTCAAATTTATAACACCGGCGTAGGGGCGAACCTTGTGTTCGGGCAAACGGAAAATAAACACAAACGTTTTAAATCTACAAGGCAAGAGTGAACACAAGTAGGGGCAGGTTTTAAACTTGCCCCTACAACATACAACAGAACGTTGGAATTCCCTAAACGTTTAAACCAGGTCGGGTTTTAAAAGGCAAAACCCAGCGAATTTTTTTTTACCCAACCTTCAGTTCCCCTTGGATGGGACGAAGAGGTTGGTTCTCTCCCGATTTACCCAACCCTAAATCCCATATGCATCAAGCAAAAATAGGTAAACGGTGGAGAATAACAAACCGCCCTAATCCCCCTTAGTCCCCCTTTAAAAAAGGGGGAAATGCATAATCCCCTTCGTTTCCCTTTAGAAATGGAGAAAAGTTTGATATGTTTGATCAGACAAACTTTTCTCAAGAAAAAACCCTTCCTTGCTTTCCTCCCTTTTCTAAAGGGAGGTTAGAGGCATATGCACAAGCTAAAATTAGGTAAATGGTGAAGAATAATAAGCCACCTATAATCCCCCTTGATCCCCATTTAGAAAAGGGGGAAATCCCTTGTTCCCCCTTTTTTAAAGGGGGGTAGGGGGGATTAGAGGGGAATAAGGACACACCTTGCTCTTTTTCCAGGAGGATAGCCTCTTTTTTCATGGAACACTATTCTTAGCTTGATGCATACGCCCCTTCGCCCCCGCCAGAGGGAGACAGTGCCTGTACCCCTCAGTAAGGAGGATTCGGGGGGAGGCAACACGCTTGAAATTCCTGAACATTCATTATAAAATAAGAGTTATGTATTCCTGATTATAAGATGTTTTATCAGCTTCGCAACAGTAAAACTAATCAATTATCATATATCCCATGATAAGATATGCATCACCTCGTTTTTGTTTATTCTTGATTTTCAAAAATTTTTATGGTATATCAACTACCTTTAAATTTTACATCAGGCCTTTGATAACTTTTCAGTGTCAGTGATTAGTGTCGGTATCATACAGACGCGAGCCTGTGCTGGAGAAATTCCTAAATATTACATGTAAAGAAAAAGATTATAAACAATACTTATGAAGGGCATTATCTTAGCGGGTGGTAGTGGTACACGGTTATATCCGGTAACGTTGGCTGTGTGTAAGCAGCTTTTACCGATTTATGACAAGCCAATGATATATTATTCTTTATCTGTCCTGATGATTGCGGGTATAAAGGAAATCTTAATCATCTCCACACCTCATGATCTCCACAAATTTCGTGAAATACTCCACGATGGCTCTCATTTAGGCTTACGTTTCTCATACAAAGAACAACCTCACCCGAATGGACTTGCTGAAGCCTTCTTACTTGGCAGGGAATTTATTGACAGTGATGACGTGTGCCTCATACTGGGAGATAATATATTTTATGGTCACGGCCTGACTGACTTGCTAAAAAAAACTGTTCAGGATGTATCTATGAAAGAAGGAGCAACGATATTCGGATATTATGTAAATGATCCGGAACGGTATGGGGTAGTTGAGTTTGATAAAAATGGGGTGGCTATATCCTTAGAGGAAAAACCCACGTCCCCAAAATCAAGATACGCAATTACAGGGCTGTATTTTTACGATAATACAGTTATTGAAATAGCCAGGAATATTGCGCCTTCATGGAGAGGGGAGCTCGAAATAACAGATGTAAATAAAGAGTACCTCCGAAGGGGCAGTCTCAGGGTTGAGCTTCTTGGAAGGGGTTATGCATGGCTTGATACCGGGACACCTGAAAGTCTTCTGGAGGCCGGAGAGTTTATAGCAACCATAGAAAAGAGGCAGGGAATGAAGATAGCGTGTATAGAGGAGATTGCATATAGACTGAACTACATAGATAAAGAACAGTTATTGAGACTTGCTGAACCTTTAAAGAAAAATAGTTATGGACAGTATCTTTTAAATATAGCGAAGTAAATCATACTATTGAATTTTAATTAAAACCACGAAGAACACGAAGTTCACGAAGAAAACTCTTATTTATGGAATTTGATAATCTGTCTAACAGGGTAATTGGTTTAGCAATCGAAGTTCATAAAGAATTAGGGCCCGGTCTGTTAGAAAATACTTATAAACAGTGCCTTGCTTATGAATTAAGCCAGATACAAATTAAATTCCTATTAGAGGTAGAATTACCAGTACAGTATAAAGAGATAAGCGTTTCCTGTGGATATCGTATAGATTTATTAATAGAGAATAAATTGATAGTGGAGTTAAAAAGTGTTGATGAAGTACACCCCATTCATGAAGCACAACTATTAACTTATATGAAACTTGCAAAAATAAGGATAGGTCTGCTCATGAACTTTAATGAAAAAATATTAAAAAATGGAATTAAAAGATTTGTTTTATAAATTTTTACTTCGTGTTCTTCGTGTGCTTTGTGGTGTTTTATAGAGGAATAATCAATGCCTTTTCATTTTAAGCGATTATCAATACCTGAGATTATACTCATTGAGCCAAAAGTGTTTCACGATGAAAGGGGATGCTTCATAGAAGTTTACAAGTATTCAGATTTTGCTCAGTTTGGTATAGAAGAATCTTTTGTTCAGGACAACCATACAAAATCAAAAAAGAATGTCCTCCGGGGACTTCATTACCAGAAAAATCCAGGCGCGCAGGGCAAATTAGTGCGATGCTTAAGAGGAAATATCTTTGATGTAGCAGTAGACATAAGAAAAGGGTCTTCTACTTTTGGACAATGGATTGGAGTGGAGCTTTCTGAAGAAAATAATCGTATGCTTTACATTCCACCTGCATTTGCTCATGGGTTTGTAGTGTTGAGTGATACTGCAGATGTTATCTACAAGTGTACAAAAGAGTATTCCCCTGAGAATGAGAGAGGAATTATCTGGAACGACCCGGATATTAACATTAAGTGGCCTGTTGAAAATCCGGTCATTTCAGAGAAAGACCGAAAACTTCCTCTGTTAAAAGATGCTGATAAAAATTTTGTTTTTGAATCCAGGATAAACTTTCAAGAGAAACCGCAAATACCATGAATAATGATAAATATGCACAAAACCTTATTGCTGCCTTGTTAGCTGCAAAAGAAGCAGGCGATGCTATCTTAGAGGTCTATAATTCAAACTTTTCTGTTGAGAAAAAAGAGGACAATTCTCCTTTAACGATAGCAGATAAGCGCTCTCATGAGATTATTGCGAAGCATGTATCACAACTTACCAATCAGAAGGCATATATTACTGGTCGTATACTCAGCGAAGAAGGTAAAGACATCCCTTATGAGGAAAGAAAGAACTGGGAATATTTCTGGCTCATTGACCCACTTGATGGAACGAAAGAATTTATCAAAAGAAATGGTGAATTTACGGTAAATATTGCGCTCATACACGATGGGAAACCAGTTCTTGGTATTATTTATGCCCCGGTTTTAAAGGTATTTTATTTTGCTGCAGAAGGTATAGGAGCATATAAATTACTAAACAAGAATGATGTAATGAGCGAGACTAAGTTGGATATTAAAAACGAAGAGAGTGTAGAAGTTTTAAAAAAAATGTCGCAAAGACTTCCTCTTGATGAAAGACCAACCACTGCATCTAATCCCTCCTCAACAATTACTATTGTAGCCAGTCGTTCCCATCTTTCCAAAGAAACAGAAGACTACATATATGGTTTAAAACAGAAGTATAGAGAGATTGAGCTTATTTCCGTTGGAAGCTCGTTAAAGTTTTGTTTAATTGCTGAGGGAAAAGCAGATATTTATCCGAGATTTGCTCCAACGATGGAGTGGGATACTGCAGCAGGACAGGCAATAATAGAAGAGTTGAAAGGTAAAGTTATAGAGTTTGGAGTAGGCGGCCCTTTAAAATATAATAAAGAGAATCTTGTAAATCCATGGTTTGTTACCTTTTTAGGGAACAAAGACTTATTAACTTAAATGGATAATAAGTAATGTGGGTATTATTGATGAATAGATGGAAAGGTTTATATGAGCAAGGAAAAAGGGATATGGATAGGGTCAAGTTGAATATGGAGCATAAAAGTGTATGAAAGGGCTTACTTTATTTCACAACAATCCATAACATACATCCAGTTTTTTAAGTCCTTGAAATTACAAGATATATAAAAATCTCTCGAATATCAATTAAATGCCAATTATAAGAGCGTTCTTTTTGCTAGATTGCCACAGAAATTGTACTGTGTATAATTTGTAACTTAGAATATATCCGTAAATAACTAGCTATATTTCAGGAAGCATGGTATATTTCACTCCATATATAACTTTAGAATATAGGGAGGTGAATATGACAAAGATAAGATCATGGGAGGTATCAGATGCATTGTGGGAGAGAGTGAAACCACTTATTCCGGTTGTGCCGAAGAGAAATCCGGAGAAAGGGTATAAAAGAAAGGTTGGTGGTGGGCGGAAGCCAATGGAAGCACGAAAGGTATTTGAAGGAATCGTGTATGTATTACGAACCGGTTGTCAGTGGAAGGCATTACCGAAAGAACGGTTTGGCAGTGCAAGTTCGATCCATGCGTACTTCCTTCAATAGCTCAGAGAAGGCTTCTTTCTGCGGCTATGGTGTGCCGGTCTAGCGGAATATGATAAACTCGAAGGTATAGCCTGGAAGTGGCAGAGTATTGATGAAGCAATGGTAAAGGCGCCTCTAGCACAAGAGGCAGTGGGACCAAATCCTACGGATAAGGGGGAAAAAGGGGAGCAAGAAGCATGTGTTGGTAGACAAGCGTGGCATCCCGTTATCGACAGTCGTGACCGGAGCAAACTGGCATGATGTATCCCAACTGGGAGTTGTTTTAGACGCCATGGTTATCCAGAGGCCACAGGAAGGAGAGCACCATCTGTGTGCTGACAAGGGGGATACCAGGGTAATCCGGCACGAGAAACGATAGAAACTTGAGGCTACATTCCTCAATATAAGGCAACGAGGAGAAGAAATTGAAGCAAAAAGGACTCTGTCGGGATACAAGCCCCGTCGCTGGATAGTGGAAGTGGCTCATTCCTGGTTTAACCGATTCAGGAAACTGCTAGTACGCTATGAAAAGTTTCACGAGACCTATGAAGCACTTCTCCACTTGGCCGCAGCCATCATTTGCTGGAGAAAAATTGATATTATTTACGGATAAATTCTTAATGTATCTATAATAATATTTGTATTTCTTTTAATAGTTTAATTCCATTATCTTTATCCTTTAAAAAAATCGAGAAGAGTTAAAAACGATTATGATAAATAAATTTATTTCTAAACTAAAAAATAAATTAAGAGATAAGGACATAAAAGAAATATTATTAGGTAGTTCGCTTGCGCTTATTTATAGAATTTTCGGCATGATAGGGGGATATATTCTTTTGTTAGTTGTTTCGAGATATTATGGATCTAAAGGTTTAGGGATATATAATCTATTAACTTCGGTTTTAACGATTTTTGTTTTAATTGGAACTTTAGGTTTAAAGACGTATAGTTTAAGATTCGTATCTCAATTTTATACAGAAGGTAAATACCGAAAAATTTTTGATTTATATAAAAATATCGTGCAGTTAACCATTCCTATCTCTATTTTGTTATCAGTATTATTGTTTATTTTTGCCAAAGAATTGTCAATGTATGTTTTCAAAGACGAGTCTCTTGTCCTTGGCTTTAAAATAATAGGATTAATAATTCCTTTTATGGTTTTGTATAGTATTAATATTGAATTTATTAGAGGCTTAAAAAATATAAAATTTTCTGAATTTCTTAGAAACTTAACTGTTCCTTTATTTAACACAGTATTTTTGGTTTTATTTGCTCTTTTTATGACAGGTTACTATGTAGCAGTTATAAGTTATACTATTGCTATAGCGATATCCTTTCTATTATCGACTTGTTATATAATAAAAATTATTTTAGGTTTTAAAAAATATCAGCATGATAACATACTGAAAAAAGAGATATTAAAAGTATCTTTACCTATGGTTGTAACAGCATTCTCTTTTTTTATCATGGGGAAAACAGATACTATAATGATAGGTATGTTTTCAACGATGGAAAATGTCGGAATATATAATGCAGCATTAAAACTTGCAAGTTTAACAAGTTTTATTCTTATGGCCATTAATACGGTATCGGCTCCAAAATTTTCTGAACTTTACTGGTCAAACAAGGTTGAAGATTTAAGAAAAGTTGTTCAATTTTCTTCGAAATTGATATTTTTATTTTCGATACCAGTACTATGTATTTTACTTATTTTACCGCAGTTTTCTTTGGGATTATTTGGAGAAGAATTTAAAATAGGAAAATATGCTTTAATTTTTTTAGTTATTGGACAATTTATAAATGCTACGTCTGGTTCCGTTGGGATTTTTTTTAATATGACAGGAGATCAAAATCTTTTTAGAAATATTATGTTAATTGCGGTTGTGATTAATATAGTTTTAAACTATATATTAATTCCAAAATATGGCATAAACGGTGCCGCAATAGCGACAATGGTAAGTATGTCTTTTTGGAATATTGCAGGTGCTATCAATATTAAATTAAAGTATAACATAAATACATTTTATATTCCTATAATTTTGGATAGAAAGCATTACTTTGTTAAAGAAGCTCAAGAAACCTAGTTCTGCTTCTATTTAAATTGTACCTATAAATATATTTTGGTATACTTCCTCCAAGGAAGGAAGCGATTATGCCAAAAAAAATATATACTGTTCAATTAAGCGAAAGAGAACGAGAAGAGTTAGAGACGTATGTAAAACAAGGGAGAAAATCAGCCCGAGCAATAAATCGAGCACGTATTTTATTGCTGTCAAATGAGGGTAAGATTGATGACGAAATAATCAGTGCATTAGGGGTTTGTAGAACAGCCATATATAAAATGCGGAAGAAGTTCACGCAAAGCAAGTTTGATACTATCGTGGAATTGCTGCAAGAGAAGCCTCGAAGCGGTCAGCCTCTCAAAGTAGATAAGAGGGTGGAGTCTGCTGTTTCCATGATAGCCTGTTCAGAGCCCCCCAGGGGGCTGCACGATGGACACTGGAGTTACTAGGGGAGAAACTGGTAGAGTTAAAAGTAGTAGAATCCCTTTGTTTAGAAAGTGTAAGAAAGGCTTTAAAAAAAACGAACTAAAGCCCTGGCTGAAGAAGCGATGGTGTAGAGGGAAAATAACGGGCGATTATATTTGGCATATGGAAGATGTTCTCCATCGGTATGCCCAACCCTATAATCCTTTGCGACCTCTGATCTGTTTTGATGAACGGCCGTGTCAGCTTCTTGGTGATAGTATTGTTCCAATACCCATGAAGCTGGGACAACTCAAACGTGAAGATTATGAGTACGAGCGCAATGGTAGTTGTTGTGTTTTACTCGCATTTGAACCCCATACTGGCTTTCGTTATGTGCAAGTAAGAGAAAGGCGTACTGCGGTTGACTATGCCGAATTTATGAAACAATTCGTTCAGGTATATTATCCTGGGGTAGAATGTATTCGTCTTGTTCAAGACAATTTGAATACCCATACACCTGGTTCTTTTTATGAAGTATTTCCACCTGAAGAATCTTTTGATCTTGCTGAAAAGTTTCAGGTACACTATACGCCCAAAAAGGGGAGTTGGCTGAATATGGCCGAAATAGAGTTTTCTGCTCTTTCCCGGCAATGCCTCGACCGACGTATTGCCGATAGGGAGGCCTTAGAAAAAGAGGTTCTTGCATGGGCTGAAAATCGTAATAGAAAATGCACAACGGTAAACTGGAAATTTACGAAAGATACTGTTCGTGAAAAGCTTAAAAGCAAATACCATATGTTAAAAAATTAAATAGAAGCAGGACTAGTTGGACTTGAAGTAAATGCTATTCATCCATATTCACATATACGAGTATTGTGGTTACTTTAATTAATGCATGACCCTAAAATTTAATTTAAACTCCGTATTTTATACATAACGGCATATATTTATGCAGATGCATATAAAGGGAAACATAAATAGTTAAATTATATCGGAATCTCATATGAATTATACGCAATTATTTATGAAATCGCTTATACATCGATACGTAAATTGGAATTGGAATTGGAATCTCGATTCTGCTCTTCGTTATAAAAAAGCTATTTCGATAATCAAGAAAATAAAACCTATTACTATTGTTGAAATAGGAAGCGGAAGCAGGGGCATATCTGCTTATTTAAAATATCCCAGTTTCGGAATTGATATTGCTTTCGATAGAGTAATCAGCACTGCATTACAGAGGCGGATTAAGGCTCTTGGTACAAAGTTACCTTTTCATAATAGAAGTATAGACTTTGTAATTTCAACCGATATGTTAGAACATGTAAATGCTGCGATGAGACCTTCTGTTATAAAAGAGATGTTCCGAATAGTAAAAGTCAGTGGTGTGATTTATATTACTGTTCCGGTTGGTCAGGAGTCAGAGAATGCTGATTGCAGAGTAAATAAGGCTTATAAAAGAAAGCACGGCGTAGCACATCCAATGCTGCGTGATCATATTAAATACGGGCTTCCGTGTGCCAAAGAAATTATCAACCTAGTCGAAATAGAAGCAAGTAATTTAGGCTGGAGTATGACCGTATTCGAAAATACTCCTGTCTCCTTATGGGAATGGAATTTAATGTGGTTTGGTGTAGAACGTTGGATGTTAGGATTACGGCACTTTCAAAGACCTATCCTTCAATTGCTTTACCCATTTCTTATGAGAATAAAAAGCAAGAGCAATTATCGCATAATAATTATTGCAAGTAAGATGGATATATCAAATGACTAGTAAAATTAAGCTTCCTACTTTTTTTGTCGTTGGGGTGCAAAAAGCAGGTACAACTACATTGCATGATTGGCTAATTCAACAGTCCGAAGTATGTTTACCTCGCTTGAAGGAAACACATTTTTTCAGCAGAAAGGATATATACAATCGTGGTCTTAACTGGTATTTGAATCAATTTCCAAAATACAAAGACAATGTTATTGTGGGTGAGGTTGATCCTGATTATATATTTTATGAAGAGGCACCATTGCGGATTCGTGAGCTTGTTGAATCGCCAAAGTTTATTTTTATTTTTAGGAATCCAATTGACCGTGCGTACTCACATTATCTTATGTCTTTTAGTCGTGGCTATGAAACTCTTTCTTTCAAGGAAGCTCTCATAGTCGAGGCGAGCAGATGTGAACAGGCAAATAAATTGTACATGCCTCATCATAGTTATATAGCAAGAGGTATGTATTGTACACAAGTGAACCGCTATCGCAAGTTTTTTCCAACATCTGCTTTTTTATTTATTAAGTTTGATGATCTTTTTGGTGAAAATTCATGTATAGATACTTATGATAAGATATGTAAATTCATTGGAATTAATTCGTTTTCTCGAATGGTAAATTTTAAAAAAAGACAAAATCAGGCAAGTAAACCAAGGTCAATTACTTTGAGAAATTTTATTTACGGGCATTCTCCATTTAAAAAAGCTATCGGTTCTTTAATACCTTCAGAGAGTTTAAAGTTAAAATTTGCAATTTTTCTCGATCGGATAAATAAGTCTCCGATAAAAATAAAATCTGAAAATTGGCGTGAATCTGTGCCAGATAAGTTCTGGGACGTGGCTAATGATGAGATTTTAAAAGTCGAATCTTTAACGGGATTAAATTTACATGATTGGATGCATAATAAGGTAAGTATTAAACGATGAGACTACCAAACTTTATAATTATTGGTGCCCCAAAGTCTGGCACAACTTCTTTGTTTTATTATCTAAAGCAGCATTCCGATATTTATCTTCCGGTTCGGAAAGAATTACATTACTTCTCATACGAATGTTTAGAGAAAAACATAAATGGTCCCGGTGATAAGGTCACTCTTTCTTCACTCTGCGCAACAAAGAAGGAATACAAATCACATTATGAAGCGGTTAAAAACGAACGAATGATTGGTGACGTATCGCCATCTTATCTTTATTTTTCAAACATTAGTGAGAAGATTTTTTCTGAGTTAGGGCAGATAAAGATAGTGACAATCCTTAGAAATCCAGTAGAAAAAGCGTATTCTCAATACATGCATTTGGTTCGAGATAATCATGAGATACTGTCATTCTATGATGCTCTTATGGCCGAGCGTGAGAGGATGGAATTAGGCTGGTCTGATATTTGGAGGTATGCCGAAAGCTCTCTTTATACGGAAAGGGTCAAAAAATATATTTCTGTTTTTGGCAGGGACAATATTAAGATTTTGCTATTTGAAGACCTTGTTGACGATCCCGAAAAAGTTATGCGTGAGCTGTTTGAATTTTTGAGAGTTGATACAAACTTCTGTTGTGATACTTCGAAAGTATATAATAAAACAGGCAAACCTAAATCTAGTTTAATTTCAAATTATTTTTCAAAGCCAAATTTTTTAAAAACAATTGCTAAAAAAATTATTCCTGAGAAGATTCGTATCCCTATTCGATTAACCATGATGAATATAAATACTGGAAAGAAGCCTTTAATGGATTCTATGTCCAAAAAATATCTAGTAGAATATTTTAGGAATGATGTAATACAACTGGAAAAATTAACTGGCAGGCAACTAAACTGGTTAAGCTAATTTTAGTTGTGAAATTAAGCAAAGTATACTCATGTGCTATATTGTAAAAATTATTATAAAGATATTTGATATAATAAGTTGTTTGATTACTCCTTTTATTGCCTTCGTTTCTTCAGTTCAAACAAGGGTAGGTCCTGAAAGATTTCCTTTGACTTATATGATATGGGATATCTTTCATGTTTCGCCTATTCGGCATCATTATTATCAACCGGTGTTTAATGTTAGAAATCTCCCTGAGAGGATTTGGAATAGAGAAAATCAGCTTCCTGGAATAGATTTTAATATTGAAGGTCAACTCTCTTTGCTTAGATCGTTCACAAAGAACCCTTAGGGTTTTTCCACAATAATTCGTTTGGGGTAGGTGATGCTGAAATACTGTATAATATGGTAAGGCATTTTAAAACTAAAAAAGTAATTGAAATTGGTTCTGGTTTCTCAACTCGTATGATGAAAAAAGCACTTGATAAAAACAGGGAAGAAGGGTTCTTGTCATCCCATATATGCATTGAACCCTACGAAATGCATTGGCTCGAATCTTTAGGAATCGATAAGGTTATAAGATCGAAAGTAGAAGACGTTGATCCAATTTTGTTTAATGAATTAAGAGAAAATGATATTCTTTTTATTGATTCATCGCATGTTTTGAGAATAGGCGGAGATGTTTTTGTTGAGTATTTACAAATTATTCCAAATTTGCGTAAAGGGGTCCTGGTACATATCCATGATATTTTTTTACCTAATGAGTATCCAAGATTCTGGATTATGAATAAGAGAAGGTTCTGGACAGAACAATATCTTTTACAAGCATTTCTTGCATTCAATTCAAAGTTTGAAGTCCTGTTAGCAGTTAATTATTTAGCTTCTTATTATTCGGAGGAGTTTTCTTTAAAATGCCCTGTATATGCTAAAAAGTTGAAAAGAGGTACTGGCTCATTCTGGATCAGGAAAATAGATTGATTTTTAATCCAAAGATGTGGATTAGATCAAAGGAATTATAATAAAGTAAAAGTAGTTGATTTAGATGATCTGTTTAAGTGTATACAATATGAATTTGATGTAAAAATATAATAATATGAAACTCTCTATTTTGATTATTAATTATAATAAAAAAGATTATCTTTCTGAATGCCTGGAATCTATTAATCGGCATGTCTGTATTCAGCATGAGGTGATTGTTGTTGATAATGCATCTTCAGACGATAGCTGTGAATTTGTACGTGAAAATTTCCCAGATGTAAATTTAATTGCTAGCAAGAGGAACCTGGGATTTTCTGGTGGGAATAATCTGGGTGCTGCACATGCCAAAGGTGAAATTCTTCTTCTTTTAAATAATGATACTCGTTTAATATCATCATTGTCCCCGGCAATAAATAAATTTGATACACATAAACAACTAGGGGTATTAGGATGCAGAATGTATTATGGCGATGGTAGCTTTCAACCTTCTTTTGGCTTTGAACATGATCCTTTAAGACAAGTCTTATCATGGTTGGGGCTTGGTAGCTATTTACTCCTACCGAATATTTTTAAACGTGTAGATGTTGATGAAAGGCGTTACTCGTTTTATCAATATGATGTGGCATGGGTATCTGGTGCCTTTATGATGACACGCAGAGATTTATGGGAAAAGTTGGGTGGATTGGATGAGAGATATTTTATGTATGTTGAAGATGTGGATTATTGTAAAAGAGTTAGAGAGACAGGATATCGGGTATGCTATACTCCGTATGTAAAAATAATTCATTATCAAGGGGCTGGTAGTGCCTGGATTGGTGAAAATGCATTACTGAATACGAAAAGATCTTATCTCTTATATACAAAAAAATTTTATGGTAAATATTCAGTTGTTTTCTTACGAACAGGTTTATGTATTGTTATGTTTCTACGAGCTATTGCATTTTATTTCTTATCGTTATTCTCCAAATCAATTGTAGCAAAAGAGAAGGCGAAAGCTTTTATGAAGGTATCTTTTCAACTTTTGATAAATAAATAAATTTCCGAAACAAATATTTTATTACCAGATAAAAGTGTTTGTTCTTCATTTACTTAGACTAGAAGCTATCCCAAAACCCCAATTTATCATCTATAAGTATTCAAAATTTCAGTATTTATAAGGAGTTTTCAATGCGAAAGTAAGGTTTTGGGGATAGCTTCTAAATTTTTTTATCTTAAAAATACAAATTGAAGGCAAGCATTACTTATGCTAAATATGGCGTTATCAATTTACTTTTTACCTCAATGACAATGTTATTTTGAACTTCGCTGATCTAGGTTGTAGGTTGTTCGATGATGGCTATGCTTGTAAATCGTAAGGTTAAGTCCTAATTCATAATCAGAATTATAAACAATTCGGATTAGTAAATTGAAATGAAAACAATTCTATATGTTCATCCTTCTGCTGATATGTACGGTTCAGACAAAGCATTGCTTTCTCTTGTTTTGGGTTTGAATAAAAAAAAATTTCGTCCGGTCGTACTCTTGCCTTTTGAAGGACCGCTGGCTCAGAAATTAAAGCTGTCAGGCATAAAAACTTATGTAGTACCTTTAACAATAATAGGTCGGTTGACCTTTAATCCAATAGGGTTATTGAAATTACCTTTTAAGTTGTTCTGTTCCATGCGTGCCATAAATAAAGTCTTGGCTGATATTACCGTGGATGTTGTTCATTCAAATACCCTCGCAGTACTGTCAGGTGCATTGTGGGCAAGGTGGAAAAGGATTCCGCATGTTTGGCATGTTCACGAGATGATTGTTCATCCGAAGTTGGTGCGTCATTTTTTACCGTACCTGTTGAAAATATTTGCTACAAAGGTAATTTGCAATTCTAACGCTACAATGAAACTGTTGATAGAATCACAACCAGTTTTGGCTGTAAAGTCTATTGTTGTCTGGAATGGTTTAGAACGTTCAGAGAAAGTTGACAAGCAATCTGTAGCTGAATTACGTCAACAATTGGGTCTTGTTAATAACGATGTTTTAGTGGCATTGGTAGGGAGAATTAATCGTTGGAAGGGGCAGGGATTATTAGTCGAAGCTGCTGACTTATTGTGGAAGAAGGGATTGAGAAATATCCATTATCTTATTGTTGGGAGCTCACCTTACAAACAGGAATGCTTTGTGGACAACTTGTTTTTACAAATTGCGGCTTCACAGATCCAGGAGCAAACAACAGTGATGGATTTCAGGAATGATATTTGGGTTGTATGGGATACATGTGATATTGCGGTTGTACCTTCAACTGAGCCTGAACCATTCGGGTTGGTTGCTTTAGAAGCGATGGCTGCAAAAAAGCCAGTTATAGCAGCAAACTGCGGTGGATTAAAAGAGATTGTAATAGATCAGGAAACTGGTGTATTATTCGAGCCCAGAAATTCTTATGCACTTGCAGATGCTATAGAAGATTTGATTAATAATAAAGAAAAAAGACATCGGCTGGGAAATAATGGTTTTAACCGATTAAACGAGAAATTTTCTCTGAGTAATTATATTTTTTCTATTGAGTCGATATACAAGTTACTTATGAAAATAATTTAAAATGAATAATGTGAATGTTATAGATAACCGTAATATAAATATCTTTACTATTGCAAAAAAAAACTTAACTATTTGGATATTGTTCTTGTTTACTTGCATATCTATGATCTTACCTACTGAAATCGTTTCCGTATTAATGTTTTTTTATTTCATGTGTTGGTTTATTTTATCTGGCTTTAGGATTCAACGAGGTTTGTTTTATCTTTTCATACCAATGGCGGTATTTATGATTATAGGAATTTTAGGGTCTTATGGTAATATCCCTTTTAATGTAGTTAAAGATATATGGTATGTTGGTACATCCGTATTAGCATTGATAGTCGGATATGTGCTGATGTTACATATTCGCGATTTAAAGAGTCTATTTAGAATCATTTTAATATCAGCGGCTATCTGTTCATTTTATCATATTTCAAAGATAATTATTGACCCATCATTGTTGAATCAATCAATTAATGAAATTAGAGGTGATGCTGGAAAAGGTTATTTTCTTTCAGTATTGGCAATTGTAATTATTGCAGCAGCCCATCGCTCTAAAATTAACATCACAAAAAACAGGTGGTTTGTGAGGATTACTTTTGTACTTTGTATGTTCTCACTAATACTCTCTTTTTCGAGAACTCTTTGGGTATCTCTATTAATTATGGGTTTGGTTATCTATGATTTACTAAATTTAAAAAAATTAAAGAATATCATGTTGCTTATAGGAATAATTATATTTTTTGCTCTTCTGGTCACGATGATGCCAGAATCAGAACAAGTTGGTTCTAAGAAAACCTTCATGGGAAAAACAGCACGTTCCTTTCAAGAGACTATTGTTAAAAATTATAAAGAGAAAAAAGATATAAACAGCAATTGGCGAGGATTTGAAGCCTTTAAGGCGCTACAAACATATCTTGCCGGTGGAGTAATACAATATATCATTGGGAGCGGGTTTGGTACTTTGATAGATTTGGGATTTTATATTGAGTTGGGTGGTGTAACCCAGAGATACATTCCATATTTACATAATGGATATATGTATATTTTAGTAAAAACTGGAATTATTGGGATATGTATATATATTTTTTATTTTTATAAATTGATTCGATATGGAAAAATGCATGCCTTATCAATGAATTCATATATTCATCTTGCTGGGAAGTTAATTGTTGCAATCAGTTTAGTTATTTTAGTAACTACATTGGTAATCTCTGGATTTTTCAACAAGGGCAGTTTTCTCCCTATAATTATTATTTTAGGTTCTTTAATTGCTTATATCGGGAATATAAAGAATCCATTTATACCAAGAAAACCTATCCTTATGGCATGCCAGTCTGGCAGAATATGATGAACCGGAAGGTATTGCCTAGCAGTGACAAAGTATTGATAGAGAGCAATGGTGGTTAAAGGCATCGTTGGCAAAAGAAGTTGTAGTAAAATAATGGCTTAATTCTTTTAATACCTTACACCAAATAGGTGAGTTAACCAAATAAATCAAGTTGTTACTTTACTTATGCTTATCAACTTTTGTCTGTATTCAATTACAAAATTCAGGTAGTATACTGTGAAAAGTTTAATGAGACCTATGAAGTACTTCTTCTCTTGGCTGCAATCATTATTTGCCGGAGAAAAGTTAAAGTTATTCTCAGATAAGCGATTAATCGTTAAAAAAAGCTTTTTAATATCAAATCCTTATAATTATCCTTTTAGCTAAAAAAGAGGAGGATTCATAAGTGTATTTTATTTACAATCTAATAAGTATAATAATTGCAACATGGTTGTTTGGTGTGCAAGATGCGCTATCAACTGAAATTCCGAAAAATTGGCCTTGGAGAGGAGTTACTTTAGATATCTCAAATTCTGTACCAGAGGATATTATAATTCTCAAGAAACGCCTTGATATTAATTCAGTGCGAATAACATTAAATGTACGGCAGATGGCTCAGCGACAAAACTTAAGTTCCAATGTTGTATGGTCAAAAGGTATTGAATATGCTGATAAAATGTTGGATGCGTGTCGTAGAGAAGGTGTTGCTGGAATCATTAGTATCCATCAATTCCCTATAAACCCTAATTTATTATTAAATCAGGAATCCCCTGGTTTTTGGAATAATCCTGAGTATCTTACTGAAGTAATTAGCTTAGTTGGAAATATTGTAAAGCATTTTGAGAAGAGAGGAACTGAATTAGGTGCATATGAGGTGTTAAGTGAACCTCTTTTGCGTGACGGAAATAAAATTATTGTTCCTCCTGCATGGCCTAAACTTTTACAAGATATCATTAAAGAGGTTAGGAAATATGACTTTAAACGATGGATAATTGTAACTCCAGGTCCCGGCGGATTGGCAAAGGGATATAAGGAGTTCAAACCATTAGATGATAAGAAAATAATTTATGGCGCGCATATGTATACACCGCATAATTACACCCATCAGGGAATAAAAGATAGGAAAAGAGGATTAGTTTATCCTGGATTTGTATTAAATAAATACTGGGATAAAAAGACGTTGGAGAAAAGCCTTTCAGATTTTTAGTGTTATTAGGTGGGCGCCTGGAGGAGAACAGTATCTCCTTGACTTAGTAAGTATATTTAATCGCTATGGATGGGGATGGGCGTATCATAGCTACAAAGGATATCATGGTTGGAATCCAGATTATGATTCTGTTTTTTCAATTGATAAACCCAAAGACTGGCAAAGCCATTATGTAGGAGAAAAATCTGTTCGCTGGGAGACATTAAAAAAAATGTTTTCGCATCAATGAATAATATATCTAAATTCCGGATTATTGACATCTAAGTGGTTATACTAATACCATTGTGAACTCAATCAGTACTTTGTTAAATTTTAAGAGACTAATTTTTTCTTCGGTGGAATCAAAATTCAAACGAGGAATTCATAGCGAGCTTGACTTCATTAAAGGTAAATAGGAGGAGTTTCAAGGACATTATTGATACTTGTCCGCATAAAAGCAGGGATAGGTATTTTGTTTTATTAAGGCAGACAGGAGTCCTTGCAATAAAACGCAAATTTCAATAACGCTCAATTTTCTGAATATGCCTGCCTTGATAATAGTCAAACTGACATTCAATCGGTGCCTATATTATTATTGAAAGATACAAAAAAACGTTGCTCTGGGATTTGTTTATCTGGTAGCTCTCGTGGTATATACTTTAAAAAATAAACCCCAAGGCTAAGCCTTATTGTAAGATTTAGGTACCATTATGTTGCTTTGCAGTACTTCTCATATTTTTTTTATTTCCCATTGCCTTTTCTCTTCTTTCAAATGTTATTGGAAGAAATTTAAACGACGGCGTTTTTAGTTCATTATTCAAATCTTTTAGGGAATATTTAGTGTAGGAATATTATGAAGAATTATTTACCAAACCTCATAATTGCCGGTGTTGGCAAGGCAGGTACTACATCACTTTTTTCGTATCTGTCAAAACATCCTGATATTTGTACTTCAAACATAAAGGAAACACACTACTTTTCACCATTAATAGATGATAAAGAACTGCAACCAATAGATGATTATAAGAAATATTTTTGCCATTGTGATGATCATCGGTATATTTTAGAAGCCACACCAAGATATTTTTATGGAGGGGTGAAAGTTGCACGTGCAATATATGAAAGGCTAGGTCCTATAAAGATTATTCTTGTTTTTCGCGATCCTGTAAATCGCCTATTTTCATTTTACAAACATCTTAAAGGAACAGCATGGATACCAAAGAGTATATCTTTTGATGAATATGTTAGACTTTGTAATGGGTTGTCTAAAGAAAAATATTATTCTTTTAAAGCAATCCAGAGCGGTTTTTATGATGATTATTTGGATGATTGGTATGCTATTTTTAATGGTTCTATTAAAATTGTTTTTTTTGAGAATATGAATGCAAATCCATACTCTTTTATGTCTGAACTATGTTCTTGGCTTGATATCGATAAAGAGATTTATTCTTATTATAAATTTTCTATTGAGAATAAAAGTACTCTTTATAAAAATAAGTTGATTCATAAGTTAGCTATAAATATTAATAAAAGGTTTGAAAAATTCTTTAGAAGATATCCTGATAGTAAGAAAATTATTAGGGATATGTATTACTTTGTAAACCATGATTCTAAGGACGAGACTATTTCAGATTACACGCGTTCATATCTTGATTCGTTGTATGAGGAACATAATAATAGATTACTGAATAAACTTTTGTTGAGAGGTTATTCGAATTTTCCAAGTTGGCTAATAAAGAAGACCTGAATTCTACCGAAAGTTGAATGACGGCGATTTGAAAGTTTTTACTCAAGAGATTGTGATTTTTCTCAATGGAGATTGATATTCTAAAAGGAGTTTAATCACGTTACTTTAAATTTTTAATAGATATCGTAATATTTGTTATAGAGCGTTTAAGTTTAAGGTGTATCCCACTGTCTAACGTGACTTTACTTTAGTAAAGTCACGTTAGTGCCTCTATGCAAAACTCTAAATCTTCATGATATGACAGGTCGTCACATTGTCATGAGCCGCTATACCCAGCCGGATAAGGATGTTTCTCTTCTTTTAGCACAATTGGGATTGATGCTTCCTGAACAACCGCCGCCTAAGGTTTATGCATCAGGATAAGTCGATCTGTAGTGCCGACCTTTTTCCATGACCCATTGAATTTATTGGCTCAACGGCTTACCTAACCCTCGAATTGTGAATGTCGAGCTAGTGCGTCTTGATCCCGATAATCGGTAAAACACTTTGAAAACTCTTGTATAAAACCTCTTGCTTGTTCTCCTTCTCTCAGTAAAAGTCCTCTTGCATCCGTTGTTATTCTCCCACCATTACATTGGCTTATGACCTTTCTTCCATGTAACTCCTGATACTCTCTATTACGTCTTTACACCCTGTTTTCACCTTCTCTCCCTCCTCCTTTTGGTATAATCTGTTACCCTTTCGTATCTTATAACATAATCAATGGGGTATGTCTATCTCTTCGGTGAGAAATCCTAGCTAGAGGCAGATGAAGTATTTTGAGAGACTCCATCAATTCATTTGACATTCAAGATTCTTCTCTTATCCTTCCTAATAAAAACTTGAACGTAACAATGGGGTATGCCTTATTTTCCTTCTTACATAATGCAATGTGGCATGTCACATTTTTGTAACGGCACACTTATGTGATATTTCACACTTTATCATTTTATTAATAGTCTTTTATTCTCTTCTTGTTATGGTAATTCATGCCTTATTGAAAATATAGAAAAATTTAATTTAAGTATAGCAGTTATAAACACTTAACCAACAAATACCATGATTTTCTCGTAGAAAAGATTAAAATATTAAGTTGTGTAGATTTAAGTGTTTATAAATATACAACTTAAATTAAATTTAAATTTTTTTAACCCATATTCCACACCTAACAGTCATAAGTTCTTGAAATTACTAAACTTAATTTTTTAACTGCCAAATTTACAGTTTTGTAACTTATTATATATAAAGACTTATAAATAGATACGGAATGTGGGTTTTAATAAAATAATATTCTACCTACGTAAAGTGCAATTTAATCTCATGGTATGTTTTTTGATTTTAAAATAAAGTTAAAGATTGAAGTCATCCTAAAAATCTAATTTATCATCTATAAGCATTTAAAATCCAGTGTTTATTGGGATGATTTCTAAACATAAAATCTATTTCAGAGTCAAATATAAATGCCCTGACTTAGTTTGAGATTATAATTACGAGGTGATATATGAATTATAAAAGAACAAGTTTTTTTTCCTCTTTACTATTCTTCTTACTATTGTGGAGTAGTATTGTGTTAGCTGAGCAAATCATTGTTCCATCTCCAAAACAAAAGAATCTTGTGAGCAGATATATTATAGTAGGTTCAAATAGTAAATTAATTACTCCTCCTTACTTTAGAAATCGTTTTGAATCCATGGTACTTGAGTTAGAAAATTACATACAAAGTTTAGATTCACAAGAAAGTACCATAGATATAGTAGTTAAAGTATTACCAAACCGAATGATAAAGGCGTTAAGACAGTATGAGGGTTACACGATAGTGATATCTTCTGATAAGATATTAATCACAGGAAAGGACTATTTAGGTGCATTGTATGGCTTAACTTTTTTTGAAGCACTGGTAAGGGAAAATAATGGGAAAATTAAAAAAGGGAAGATTGCTAATTGGCCTGATATGAGAATCCGTGCTCTTCATTTAGGGATTGTAAAAAGGTTAGGACTAGAAGGTATGAAAGAACTGATAAAATTAGCACGCTTTGGCCATTATAATACTTTGATAATTATGATAAGAAACAATGTTGCCTTCAATACAATGGAGCAGTTAGCAAGTGAGGGTACATGGTCAAAGGAAGAGTTTTTAAATATAGTAAGATTTGCCAAAGAAAACGGACTTGATATCATACCAGATATGAGTTTACTGACACATCAGGAAAAATTACTTAAAGAATTTTACCCTCAACTTATGTATAATAAAGCTACTTATGATCCTCAAAATGAGGCTACTTATACTACCATCTTGCCTATGATTGATGAAGTTATAGATCTAATTAACCCAAAAGCATTCCATATAGGACATGATGAGGTGGCAGGCTATAGTAAAAAAACGAGGGAAAAATTGATTCAAGAGGGAAAAGAAATGCTGCCTCCAGAACTTTTTTTGAAGGATGTAGAACGTATACATACGTATCTAAAAGAGCGTGGCATTAGGACATGGATGTGGGGGGATATGCTTATTGCTCCTGATGAATTTCCAACAATGTTAGCCAATTGTTTACACGGCGCTCAACTAAATTATGCTTCTTTAAGAAATAAAATTCCTAAGGAGATCGTTATTTGTGATTGGCATTATTTTGATGAACAACCGAATTTCCCTTCGGCTTTATCGTTTATAGAAGCTGGTCACAAAGTACTTGGCGCTACTTGGAAGAGTGAAGTGACAATAGAAAATTTTAGTCATTATATTGCAAACATACCTATACATGCAGAAGGAATGATTGCCACTACATGGTTCGCTGCGTTAGGGGGAAATATTAATGCTTTAAAAAAAATAATACAAACATCAGCCAATGCCTTTTGGAATGCAAAGTATCAACGGCAATTCAATAAACGTACGGGATACCAAACTTACAGCATAGGCAACCCTGCTGATCATATCACTCCAATTCAATAGACATACGGGATACCAAACACGTAACAAATTTTAGGAAAGTATACTCTGATTTAGTTATTATTTTGAGCCATGAGCTAAGCCAATTCTCTTTGTGAATTTCATTTTGTATATATAAAGTTCTTTTACAAAGAACGAAGATGAGAAATAGAGGATGAAGTAGGTGAAGAATATGAAAAATAAATAATGATCTGGGACTCTCATGATTGCACACAAAATCCCCAGGATAGCAAAGAGAGATGATGCGAAAAGGATTATCTTAACGGTTGTCCTTTTCTGAAAACCCATCCTTAACAAGATATGATGGATATGGTCTTTGCCTGCATGAAATGGACTTTTGTTTTTTAACTTTCGTTTAATCATAACCGTTAAGGTATCAACGATCGGTACGGCCAATATAAGTATGGGAACCATAGGTGAAACATGGGTGTGGTGCTTCTGTGTTATGGCTATTGCGAGAAAAGCGGTAGTAAAACCAAGAGAACCGCTTCCTATATCTCCCATAAACAGTTTAGAAGGATGCCAATTGTATTTCAGGAAACCAACAACAGCGCCACTCAAGGCTATACTTAGCAACATCAACTCTTTCTGGTGGTTTATGTAAGAGAGAATGGCAAATGATATAAGGGTTATAAAGGAAATGCCACCTGCAAGGCCATCGATACCATCGATCATGTTCATTGCGTTTATAACACCGACTACACAAAATATGGTAATAGGAATTGCGAGAATGCCGAGATGGATTGGTCCGAGAGAAAAGAGGTTCCCGCAAGAAACAAGAACCGTTTTACTAAAATACATCATAAGAATTGCTGAAAATGTTTGTGCTGCAAACTTCCATCGATGATTCAATCCTTTGAAATCATCGATAAATCCGGTAATAACAAGGACTATAAGGCCTACATAAAATCCTCTCAGGTTTGAAAGAGAGATAAATAAGAGGGAACAAATAAAAAAGGCTATGAAGATTCCAAGCCCGCCGACAAGAGGCTTAGGACTCATGTGGATTTTTCTCTTATGAGGTAAATCCATTAACCCTATTTTAGAAGCGACATTGGAAAGGCCTGGCAGGATAACGAGAGTTATAACGAGCGAAGTCAAAGAAATTAAAAATATCATAGTTTGTTAAAATATCATAGAAAATGTTTTAAGGTATAATAAAAGGTAAGCTCAATGTACTGCACATCAACACTTTCTTCATAGATATTCACACCATGATCAACCTCTCTTCCCGGATACATGATAAATGTTTCATAAGTAAGCTACAGAAGTAGACTGCTTGATTATTTTGAGGCAAAATAACTATGCGCAAGCATCTCGCAAAGATACTGAAAGATAAAAACCTTCACTCTCAAGACACAATTCCTCAAACAGTAAACAGTTCGATGGTAAGATGATACTTTTTAACAACACTTCAAAGAACTTTCAAAACTCTTCACTTCAAATTGCATAATCTCTTCAGACAGATCATCATTGTATTCCTACTTGCTGCTAAAATTTGGCACTCTATATAACATTGATTGGTTTCTCTGTCAAGTAAAATAAAAAAATATTTTTGCCGAAAATACTCAAATTATTTTAAGCTCGCTATTTGAGATAAATTTTTAATGTAACGAAACAAATACAAAATTTAATATTTTTGAAAAAATATGATAAAAGGGTTTTTTCTTTAGAGGTCAAAAGAACAAAAATCTGTTTGCGTATCCGTTCAATTATGATATACTTCGCCTGATTCAGGATTTTAAGTACCAGACCACAAGTTTTTGTACGTTACAAAATCTCATGTAAAACACTCTGGAAAATTGTGCAAGAATTTATGGTCAGATATTTAACACCGTAGTTTTTTGAAAAACAACCCCATAGGGGTGAAATATTTATAGAAAATGTATATACAAAACCTTAGCTCCATCGGAGCGGTATGTAACCTTAGCACAGAGACACCATGCCGCTCCGATGGAGCTTGATTGTGACAGAGATTTATCTATAAACATTTCGCTCCTCATGGAGCTTTTCACGTTGCTTCCATCGGAGCTTCTCACGGTATTTTTTCAAAAAACGAAAGTGTTACCATAATTCTCATAAAGGTATTGATAACAGTAATTCCTATTTTCTCGATAAACTCCGGAGGTACAATGAAGGCGTTAATCCTTGCAGGGGGCTCTGGTACAAGGCTTTGGCCACTAAGTAGACAAAATTTTCCAAAGCAATTTCTCAAATTGAATGAAGACAAATCCCTTTTGAAGCAAACTGTGGAAAGGCTAATGACCAGTATTCCACCAGGCGATATTATTATCATGACAAAAAGCGATTATAAATTTTATGTTATATCTGAATTAAGTGCTTTATCTGTCACTCATTCAATACTTGAACCGGGAAGCAGGAATACAGCGCCTGCAATAGCTCTTGGAATTAAGTACTGTATAGATAAATTGGGGTGCGATAAAGATGAAGTAATTTTCGTATCACCCTCTGACCATATAATCAGACCGGTTGAGAAGTTCAGGGAATATCTGAAGGAAGCAGAGGAGATTGCAAAGGATGGTTTTATCGTTACCTTTGGAATTCAGCCTACAAAACCTGAAACCGGATACGGATACATCAAATGCAACAGACAGGGTCTTCATGATAAACAAAGATATTGTAACGCGGAGAAATTTACCGAGAAGCCCGATAGAGAAACGGCACAATGTTATCTTAACGAAGGCAATTATTACTGGAATTCCGGTATGTTTGCCTTTACCATAGGGACTATAATGGAAGAATTCAAAAAATATGCGCCCCGGATACATAAGGAACTTGATAAGGGCTTTGATGAAATATTATCAACCTTTATCCAAATGCCTGATATATCGATCGATTATGCGATAATGGAAAAGTCAGATAAGGTAATAACCCTGCCTCTCGACTTATACTGGAATGATATAGGCTCATGGGATTCATTATTTGATGTCCTGGATAAAGATGAGAGCGGAAATGTTAAAATAGGCAATGTTATATCTATTAATACAAGAGGCACACTTATTCTTGGCAATAAGAGATTGATATCAACTATAGGATTGGAAGATTGTTTAATTATTGAGACTGACGATGCCATACTCGTTGCAAAAAAAGGCGAAGCTCAGAAGGTAAAGGATATTGTAAATAAACTAAAAGAAAATGCAAGAAGTGAAGGAGAAGAACATGTTACAACTTACAGGCCGTGGGGAAGCTATACGGTTCTTGAAGAAGGGCTAAGGTATAAAATCAAACGGATAGTGGTAAATCCAAATGAAAAACTGAGCATGCAGATGCACCATCACAGGTCTGAACACTGGGTAGTTATCAAAGGCGCAGCAAAAGTAATTGTTGGTGGCGAAGAAACGTTCATGCATGAGAATGAGAGTATCTACATACCAAAATCGATGCCACATAGGCTTGAAAACCCCGGTAAAATACAACTCGAGATAATAGAAGTTCAAAATGGAGAATATGTCGAAGAAGATGATATTGTGAGAATGGATGATGTATATGACAGAACAAAAACTGATTAAATAGGGAGAATTATTCATTGACTACCCGACATCCAACGCGGATTTTAGTGACCGGTGCAGCCGGTTTTATCGGTTTCCATCTCTGTAAAAAACTTATTGAGCGTGGTGATGATGTTATCGGTATTGATAATATTAATAATTACTACGATGTTACTTTGAAACTCAACAGATTAAAACAACTCGAAGGAAAAAAGAACTTCGAGTTTATCAGAATGGATCTCTCAGACAAGGATAGGATTATAAAGCTCTTCTCTGAAAAAGGATTTCATGTGGTGGTAAACCTCGCGGCACAGGCTGGTGTGAGATATTCATTAAAAAATCCTTATGCGTATATCGACAGTAATATTTGTGGATTCCTGAATATCCTCGAAGGCTGCAGACATAACCATATTAAACACCTTGTTTTCGCCTCATCGAGTTCAGTGTACGGCGCCAACACAAAGATGCCATTTTCCGTGCATCATAATGTAGACCATCCTGTTTCTCTGTATGCAGCGACCAAAAAAGCAAATGAACTTATGGCGCATACCTATGCAAGTCTCTACAACATCCCCTGTACAGGACTCAGATTCTTCACGGTCTATGGCCCGTGGGGCAGACCTGACATGGCATACTTTTTATTCACAAAGGCCATCATAGAAGGGAAACCGATAGACGTATTTAACCATGGAAAAATGAAAAGGGATTTTACCTACATCGATGATATTGTAGAGGGCGTAGTCAGGGTAACAGACAAGACCCCTGAATCTAATGCCCAGTGGAGTGGAGATAATCCCGATTCAGCATCAAGCTACGCGCCCTATAGGCTTTATAATATCGGCAATAATAATCCTGTCGAGCTGATGAGGTTTATTGAAGTAGTGGAGGCATGTCTTGGTAAAAGGGCAGAAAAAAATTTCTTACCCATGCAAAAAGGGGATGTGCATGCTACATATGCTGATATTGACGATTTGGTAGCGGATGTAGGCTTTAAACCATCAACTCCGATTGAGAAGGGAATCGAAGAATTTGTAACGTGGTATCGAATGTACTACGATATATAATGTGCATTTTTACGGATAATTAAAGGTATAGATATATTCATCAGAATTATGGTATATCCTGGTTTACAATCTCGTGTAATGTATAAGAATTTCAATTCTGTAGGGTAACCCTTTAGAGTTGCTATCCCCGTGCACATTCAGGCGGGGAAGCAAGGCTAAAGCCTTGCCCTACGCCTTAGTAAGAAAAAGGCGGCCGAAGGTTTGTTTTAATGTATAGGAAATTCAAACAAACTACGTAGTGGCAAGGCGCGCCTTGCCACTGCACGTCTTTACGATTTAAAAGTCGCCGAAGGCCTCATTAAATGTATAGGAACTTCAATTCCGTAGGGTCCCTTTCGGGTTGCTATCCCGGTGTATACATTCTAGCGGGGAGGCAAGGCTGAAGCCTTGTCCTACGTTCTTATTAAGAGATAAAAGTCGCCGAATGCTTAATGAAACGTAGATAGGAAAAGAATAGCAACGGAGCATTTCTCCTTAAGTTATCTATAGTTACTCAAAATACTGTTGGATCGTAAGGGTATTACGGATAAGAGCTGTTTAAAAAGGCAATATTATATCATTGCGAAGGAGGAGTGACTGAACACTTAATCCTCATTATAAAGGAGACGCAGGGGTTGTTAATTTCTTGATAATCCCCTTATTCTCCCTTTAAAACTCATCTTTACTCACAAGTATAGAGGAGGGGAGTGGGAGAAATGAATGTTTTTTATAATGAGTAGGTAAATTCGAATCTAAAGAGGTGATCGTTCTGTCTTTCCCCACTGACAAAGTCGTGATTGGTAATGCGGGAAAAGTCGTATTGCAGAAAAATAGAGGAACGGTCTGAGACCTGGTAAGAGACGTCTAATCCAAACGAATAGCGCTTCTCATGCGGTAATTTTCCAACAAGATCATGTTGTGTGGTGCCAATCTCAGCCCGGCTTGCCTGAAATCCCAGGAGGATGTCCTCATTAATCCACCGGCTAAGGCGCGCATAAAGCTCACTTCCATCAGTTCCAATAAAATGAGAAAGGACAGAATCTCTGTATATAAATCCGTTTTCATAAATATTATTATGGGTAAACATGATAGAAGTACTCTTGGCATATTCGAGCCGAAAATCGAGTTTTGGATCTCCTAAAAAGCCCGTGAGATAAGTACCCACAATTCCACCTGGTTGCTTAGGGTAAATCCAACCCTTTCGGGTGTCATCCCATCCCATCTCACCATAGAGAGATACATCCCGGGCAATAAAAATATAGCGATCTACATTGGGTATTCTTACTGTGATATCAAGAGATAACAGATTGTTAACATTTCTGTTACTATCCGGATCATCAACATCTTCTGATGTAGTGGTTTGAAAGATGGTTCCAGGAAAGTCTTTTATCGTATAGCCACGTCCGTCACCAGCAAATTGGTAAGCACGACCATGACCTATCTCCACAAAGCGGGAAGGAGCTAAGCTAATGCGATAGCCACCTACAAGAGGATGAGAAGGTATTTGATTACCATCGAGTTTTCCTACAAATGTTGTCGCCTTGATTGGGCCGATATGACGAAAAATCCAGGGAAGTCTGAAAGGCTCTGCTGAGCCAAGCCGTATCTGGTCAAGCGGGGGAGCGTTGTTAGAAAAGAGCATTGAGCCATGATATCCAGGTCCCCACCAGAGACTGTCACGTCCCACTTCAAGTTCTGTATTCCAGAGTGTGAGTTTTGCATAACCGATTTGTAATCGACCCTGAGAGCCATCTTTATTCAAAAAAAACTCTGGCTGATAATACAGTGACAGGAAGTCCCCTAATTGGTTCCTTCCGTCGAAAGTAAAGTCTGTATTTATTCCTTCACTAAAGCTTCGTCCAAAATTGTTAACGGGCTTCTGTGAATTATTGGCTAAAGCATTTCCGAATTGAATATTATCCACAGGTTTGAGATTCAAAAATTTTGGTTGTGCCTCATAATTGAGTGGTGTCTTTACCCCCATTTCTGCCAATTCACTGCCAAATTCTTCTATAAGCTTGTAAAGCAAATCTTCTAAATAATTGCGGTCATTATAATCACCATAGTCTTGTTCCAGTTTGTGTATTGCCTGTGCAACAATCCTGGCTGCTTCCATTCGGCTCAGCGGCTTGGTATTGAGGAGCGCCTGGTCTGCTAATCCTGCAAGAACAATCTTTTCCAGTGCGTCATAAACCCATGAGCGGAATAAAGAGAATCCACCCCAGTTTTTTAACGGAACGTTAGTTCTATCACCTGCTTGAAGTGGCGGAATGAGTACGACAGAATAAACAGCAAATAAAAGGTACGGTAAGATTACCAGGTAGCATACTTTCCATCGTTGCCAGAGAAACATTGTGGTTTGGTTATTAAACATTGGTCGTGGATTTTCTTCGACTAATTTCTGCAGATTCAGCTATCCTTAACCTCTGCTTTTCAATATATTCTTTTGAGAAGATACCAAAGATACCCAATATGAGGCTCATGAATCCTGCAACAGCGATAAAAATCTTCGTCTTGGGTTTCGATTTTTTTTCTGCAGGAACAGCTCGGTCTAAGATTTGGACTGATGGCGTATCTTTTACCTCAGCGATCTTGGCTTCCTCTAATTCCTGTTTCAGAAAGGTATAGAGCGTTTCCTCTATCTTTACATTACGCATTAATCTGACAAGCTCTAAGGTTACCTGAGGGACATTGGCTACCGGAAGATAAATTTCTTTTTGGTAATGGTTAGGATTGTTCGTGCTTGAAGGCAGGTCTAAGCCACTACTGTATTGCGATTTGGCAAGTTGGTGTTTTAATTCTTCAATTCTGCGCTTCAGTTTAATGACCTCCGGATGGTTTGCTTTAGCAAAATCCTGCATTACTTGTAATTGCACTTCAGCAGCCATTATTTCTCCCTTGAGAGTAGCTCCTGCCTCGATAGCTCCCTTTGCCTGTTCTTCAAGGGCGATGGTACGATGTTTTTCCTTGAATTGTTTTAAAGCTTCTTCCGCCGCCTGCAGATTACTTTCTGTTTTTAATAATTGCTCTGCAATAAAATGGCGTTGCCGGCTCGCGGCGCCGGTTCCAAACTGTGCTACAAGACGATCCAGATAATCTACGTATGTATTAGCAATATCCGCTGCCATTTGAGGGTTCTTATCTTCTACAGTAATGGAGATTGCGCCTTCTTCTTCTGTTTCGGAAATGTTGGTAACATCATCCAAACATTCGAGCACGTCTTCAATATATAATTTATCGTAATATTCCTTGAGTTTAAACTGAGTGATAATATAATCTTTCATGGTCCGGCTTTTCAAAATACTTAAATAGATATCCCGGTTTTGCGTTAAAGAAGGTATTGAAATTCCAGCGGCTTGAGCAAGGTTAGCCGCGCCTCCAAGATTGCTCATAAGATCATCCGATGTTTCAGCCGGAGTAAGGATTGATGCAGTAGATTGATAGATCTTTGAAGAGAGTAAACAAAATATCAATGCGCCTGCAACTGAAGTTAAGAAGATGATTCCCAGTAATATTTTATGTTTCCAAATTACATACCAGTATTCAAGCAGGTTAATTTCATCTTCAGCTTGTTGTTGCTGGTATTGTTGCTCTACCATGAAAAATTCTCCTTAAAGCAAAATTGACAATGCAGCAAAAGTAAGAGCAGTTTGACCAGCTATGGTAGCAACATCCTTTATCCATGTCCAATCCTTTATTTCAATCTTTGGAGGTACAACAATCGCATCGCCAGGGTCAATATTCCTTAACTTTAAAAACCCTATAAGGGCGGAACCATCAGCCTTGAGCAGATATATTTCTTTTTTATCGGCAGCCTTTGAAAAACCACCTCCACGATTCAGGTAATATTGAATATTCTTGCCGTTTTTGTAAACAAAAGAAGTTGGGTTTCGCACACTGCCTAAAACCATAACCTCTACTGGTTCCCGGGGTACTGTTAAGATGTCTCCATCTTGCAGGATCAAGTCATTTTGTGATCCCTCAAATTTCTCTATAGTATCCAGATGGATAACAATTCTACCTAAAGTAACTCTTGAAGCTATTAGCTTTAGTTGCTGACGTCTCTGTGCTATTTCAAGTTCTCGGATACTCCTATTTTCTGCGCTGTAGCTGAGAAGCGCTTGTCCCTCAGCTAAGAGACCCTCCTCATATTGCTTTACAAATTGATCTAGCATTTCTTTTTCTCTTACCTGTACTGCTTTTCGGGTAAATACAGCCCCCTTTAAATAAGCCACATTGGTAAAATTTCCGGCGCGCCGGATTACAGAACTTAGGCGTTCCCCAGGCTGTATCGTATAAGTTCCCGGGCGTTTAAATTCTCCTGTGAGAGTTATAGACTCGGGAGCCTTAAACTCACTTCTTACCGTAATGAGATCATGAGGCTGAATGAATATGTCTTGTGCATGTTCATCTTCCCAAAGTTTCTTTAGATTTATATGAATAACTTCGGTCGTCAAATCATCTTTAAAGCGAATAATTTCCACGTTATCCAGATAAGCCTCAGGTAGGAGAGATTCTGGTGGAAGTACTTGCCTTATTGTTATTCCCGGCTTAACCTCGTATTCGCCAGGGTGTTTGATACTTCCATTAAGGCTAAAAGTGTTATAGATACGTGGATCCGTTGGATAAATTATAACCAGATCACCGTTTTGTAGTTCAATGCCTTTCGGTGTAGTTCCATCTTTTTCCGCATGAGTAAGATCAAGATCAATGACCTCTCGTTCTGCATTTGGTTTTGTTCGGATAATCTGTACACGCTTAAGATAACTTTGTGGCGTCAAACCACCGGCCATAGTAATAAGATCGTTTATACGGATTGGTTCTTTTAGCTCATAGATAGCGGGCCGTTTTATTTTACCCATTATTCCTGCGATTGAACCTATGGGTGGGACAAAAATTACATCTCCTGCTTCTAAACGCAGGTCTCTGCTCTTATCACCATGAAGAAGAAAATCATAGAAATCAAAATACTCAACCATGTGCTGGTTTCGTTTTAGCTGGATATTCCTGAGCGACCCTGTTTTATTCGGACCTCCTGCAGCAAAGAGCGCATTCGTTATTGTAGAGAGTGCGCTGATGTTGTAAGCGCCGGGCTGGGCGACCTCTCCTACAATATAGATCCTGATGGTCCTAAGGTGTCCCATAGTTACACTCGATTGAAAATCCTTATAATACCGTGAAAGATGCGCAAGAATCAATTTTTCTGCCTGAGAAAAGTTGAGGCCCCATACCCTCACGGGTCCTATAGTAGGTAAATATATCCGGCCATAATGATCAACAGTTTGGATATACGTATTTTCCAAAGATCCCCATATGGTGATTCGTAATTCGTCTCCAGGCCCTAAAACATAATCTGACCCTACAGGGACGTTATCTATCGGAGCAAACGTTGAAATATTGCGATTGAAGATAGAGTATCCAAACTGATGGAGAGCCATAAGTGGAGCGCCCTCATCTGCTGGTGAATGTGCGAGCGATATATCCTGAAACGCAGATTCAATAGAAGATAATACCTCAGGTTGTAAACCAGCATCCGGAATTTGAATGGTTTCAGAGTTTAGAGTAGAAGTTGTACTTTGAGACTCTTGTTGTTGTGCCGAATCTATAGTAGGTTGGGAAACATCAGATCCCTGCGTGTTTACTACTCCTTGTTGGGATAATATAGATGATTGTGTAAGAGACGAACCACTTTGATAAGCATTTGGGCTTCCGGTAGAAGGAAGACTGGAAGAAGGGGGTAGCGCCTGTGTGGCGCCAGGTGCTAACGGGCTTACTGCTTGTGAGTTCGTTAAATATCTTTTTTCATCGAGCATTCTCAGTGACGATGGAATGCGTGGTAATTGTGAGTTTTTAACCTGAGCTAAGAGTGGATCATGTATCCACATTATTATCATGAAAATAAAAAAGGAAATAGTAAAAATCCTGCTTCTCATTCTCTCTCCTTGATTTTAAAGGCAATTTACGGAAAAAAATTTTCGATATTAAACATTAATCGCCTTTAATAATCAATCTTTTTTTACTTTTTCTACTACCTTTTGACCCAGTCTGTCTGCGTTGGAACGCGCCAGGGACGCTCCGCGTCTTGTCCCGGATGTTTAACTATAAAGACTTCTCATGATTACAGCCATTATACCATCTGGAAAATAGACCGATTCGTGAAATATGACGCAGAGGGTTGGAACGAGAATATCTGCCCACTATCACTTACTTTTTATGGAATATAGGGTGTACGAAAGAGAAAGACGTGGGTAAGGATAAGTTTAGAAAAGGGGGAACGAGAGATTTCCCCCTTTTCTAAAACACCCATATATTTCCCCCTTTTTTAAAGGGGGATCAAGGGAGATCAAGGGGGATTACGGGCGGTTTGTTATTCTTCACCGTTTCCACTGCTTTTGTTGACCTTACTTAAAAGGTTCAATGACTTCGACCCCTCTGGGAACATTAAAGGTGAAGAGCTTATCGGATAGGTTCTTATTAAGCCTTATATTTTTAAATTCGATAGTATTAACTACCTCACCTTCACTTTCGCGAAGTTCTATCTTGCCTGGCAACCAGAATCCCTCTTCTACCCATAATCGAATGGTAGTGTATTGGGACTTTGGATCTTTTGGCAACAGGTCGAGTATGTAGATTCGTTTTTTACCCTCTTCTTTTGTATCTGATAAGGTGATCTTATAATTCTTTTTTGCAGCCTCCACCGATTCTCCGTAACCAAATTCAAAAAAACCCATACCTTGTGAAGATTGTTTGCTTCCAATCTCATATTTTTCGACCTGTTTTTCTGATGGATGATATACCCATATATGTCTTCCATCTACAATATTTACTTCATTACGGGGTGGATAAAATTTCAGATACAGTTTTTTAGGTTTCTTGTAACTCATTTTACCTTGAGAGGTTTCTGTGGATTCAAGCAGGACAATGGCACGGGTATATACTATATCTGCCTTAAGAGTCTTAAATGCCGAATTGGCCTTCTCCATCTCGTCAAGGACTTCTGTTATATTTTTTCCTGCAGGAATTTCTTTGGACAAGACCTCTGTATGAAAAAGATAAAGGCTTATCATGAGGAAGACAAACACAATCAATTTGTTTTTATACATGATGCTCTCCACGGAGGCCTAACTCCATTTTTTCAAAATGCTCAATAACATGGATAATTTCACGAATGGCGCCTATTTCAAAGTCAGGGACTACCTCTGTTTCTCTATACTCATACTCTTTATAACGGAGCAGGACTGTCTTCGTTCCTGCAGATTTGCCACACATAATATCGTATTTATAGTCACCAACCATTAACAAATGGTCGGTATGGATATTCATCCTCTTACTCAGTAAAAAAATGGGATCAGGGGCGGGTTTTGGCCTCGTATCCTCACGGCTGACGATAAATTCAAAATGCAATTTATGTTTGTGAAGAACGGTTTCTACCGATTTACGTGAATTACGGGTTAAAAGCGCCTTTTTTAACCGCTTCTTAGAGATATACTCAAGCATTTCTAGTACCCCTTCGTTCAGTTCTGATTCACTTGCTGATTGTGCCTCATAACGCTCGAGGATTTCTAATGCTCTTGCACGTTCTTCGGGACTCGACCTTTCTGCGTAATCAATAATAAACCCGACTTTTGCGCCAATCTCTCTTTCGATAGCTGCAAAGTCTACATTCGGTTTCGTAAGTGTTCCATCCATATCAAATATTATTCCACGTAACATAATAGCCTCTTTTATCTCTTTTTAAGTATTTTGATGTTTATTGAAGTCCTCTTATTCTATCAGTAATCACAAGGCTTTCAAGGGAATTTAATCCTTGTTTGTATTTACTCATATTGAACGAATAAATACTTACACACATTTTAAACCAGAGATTAAAAGAAGGGGCCTATTCGATGAATTATAACGATTTCTTTCTTTAAGCAGAATATAAAGAGTATCCTATAGTACTTTTCCTTACAATTAATTTGCTTTTTTATAGTTAGCCTAAATATAATATTTGTAATTTTTGTAATTGATGATGGCTTTGTTGCACAAAGCCGGATAAATATCTGATATACTAAGAGAATAAGGGAAAGAGTACCATAAATTATTTTGTAGGATAAGTATATCAGTATGA
>NZ_SZPP01000025.1:0-44943 GCF_030263775.1 Candidatus Jettenia sp. AMX1 | reverse complement strand
AGTTGAGGAAAAACGAGATATGGCAAATTCGAGAAACCCTTAAATTTATTGGTCGGGGTGGCGGGATTTGAACCCACGACCTCTTGAACCCCATTCAAGCGCGCTAGCCAAGCTGCGCTACACCCCGACTTACGCATATTATAGTATCTTTTTATCTATTATCAACTTAAATCTCTTTTGAAATATTTTGACATCATCCTTATTTTTTACTATAATTTAATCTGTTTTTCTCGGAAAAAATTGCTAGTATTTTACTTATAGTTTACTTATCTCACTAAATACATGCTTAAAAAAAATAAGAACAAAACTAAAAAGACACCTTTTTCTATTGGATATATATTACTATTCCTTGCCGTTATGTATATCGTGCAGATGTTTTTATCTCCTAAGGCTGAGGAACTGTCTTATAGCCAATTCCGGTTATATCTGAAGAACGGTTATATATCCGATTGTTCCGTAGGAGCTAATCTTATCCGCGGCCATTATAAAAAATCATCTCCTGAAGAAACTGGTAAAGAACAGAAAATTGCATTTGTTACCGTACCCATACACGACAAAGAGCTTATCAGCGAACTCGAATCACAAAAGGTTAGATTTAAAGGTACAACCGAAAATAACTTTCTTAAAAATATCTTTATGTGGTGGGTATTTCCCTTCGGTATTATGGCATTAGGCTGGTTTTTTCTCTTCAAAAAAGTTGGTGGGATGGGATCACCTTTTATGTCTTTTGGAAAGGCAAAAATTAAATTATATTCGGACAATGGCTCGCAGAAGACTACTTTTATAGATGTTGCAGGATGTGACGAAGCAAAAGAAGAATTGAAAGAGATCATAGATTTTCTCTCTTTCCCTGAGCGGTTTCAAAAGCTAGGGGGAAAAATCCCTAAAGGGGTACTTCTCATTGGTCCTCCGGGAACAGGAAAAACATTGCTTGCCAGGGCCGTCGCTGGAGAAGCAGGGGTACCTTTTTTTTCGATTAGCGGATCAGACTTTGTCGAAATGTTTGTTGGAATGGGCGCAGCAAGGGTGCGAGATATGTTTGAACAAGCAAAAGAAAAGGCCCCATGTATTGTCTTCATTGACGAAATCGATAGTGTTGGCCGACAAAGGGGCACAGGATTAGGTGGCGGCCACGATGAGCGCGAACAAACTCTTAATCAACTCCTTGCAGAAATGGACGGTTTCAATTCACAAAAGGGAGTCATTATAATTGCAGCAACGAACCGACCTGACGTCCTGGATAGCGCATTACTTCGCCCAGGTCGTTTTGACCGACAAGTAACCGTTGATAGACCAGACCTTATTGGACGAGAAGCTATTTTGTCTGTTCATGCCAAGAATATAAAGCTGGCTTCCAATATTAGTTTAAAGGTTATCGCAAAACGTACGCCTGGCTTTTCCGGGGCAGATTTAGCCAACGTTATCAATGAGGCTGCACTGCTTGCAGCAAGGTATAATAAGACTGATGTGGGCATGGAGGAATTAGAATCCTCCATAGACAGGGTGTTAGCTGGTCCGGAAAGAAAGAGCAGGATTATGAGCAGTGGTGAAAAAAGGACTGTTGCTATTCACGAATCAGGACATACCCTGATAGCAGCCTTACTTCCCAATACAGACCCCGTACATAAGGTTTCTATTATTCCAAGAGGAACTGCAGCACTTGGCTATACTATGCAGCTGCCTATGGAAGATAAATATCTAACCAGCGAATCTGAGATACTCGACACTCTTTGTGTATTACTCGGAGGCCGCGCTGCTGAAGAACTCATATTACAGGAAATATCGACAGGCGCTCAAAATGATCTCGAAAAGGTCTCACAATTATCTCGAAGTTATGTATGCCGGTTTGGCATGAGCAAGGTACTAGGACCTCAAACTTTCGGTAGACAATCGGGAAATATCTTTCTCGGACATGATCTTGTCCAGGAAAAGGAATATAGCGACAAAACCGCGGTGATTATCGATGATGAGGTTACCAATATTATTATGAGAAGTTATGAAAAGGTAAAAAAACTCATCAATGATAACCGGGATAAATTAGAATTATTATCAAAAAAGCTGGAGGAAGAAGAGGTATTAGAGGGAGATCAGGTACTTGAATTGCTCAATATAGAAAGGAAACATCCAAAGACGCATAAAGAAACTGAGATTGCTCCCGTAGAACAGCCGCAAAAAAGCTTGCAATACATAACCAAAGATATTGGACTGGGACTATAAATAATAATATGCAGGATTACCGAAAGACTATCCTTATCTCAGCTCATACATTACAAGGAACAAGTTTTATCAGTTAAATAAAAGGGTATGCTATTACCCATTTACTTCGAAGATTGCATTTCTGCAAGAAGGCTTTGTGGAAGATTAAAATTAGAATATACGTTTTGCACATCATCATGTTCTTCAAGCGCCTCCATAAGTCCTAATACTTTGCGGCCTGCAGTTTCATCTAAATCAACACTATTTTTGGGTATCCAGCTTAGTTCCGCGGTTTGGACTGTTATGTTTTTATTTTCAATTGCAACCTTGATGTTGTACAAGTCTGCTTGTGAACAGATTACCTGAAAGGCGTCACCTACCTTTTGCATGTCCTCTGCACCTGCTTCCAAAGCCAGCATCATCAAATCGTCTTCATTGAGGGTATCACTATTTATTATAATAAGCCCCTTCTTTTCGAACATCCAGGAGACGCAACCTGATTCTCCCATATTTCCACCAAATCGCTCAAAGATTTTCCTTATTTCAGGTGGGGTTCTATTTTTATTATCAGTCACAATCTCCACCATTAATGCTACACCGCTCGGACCATATCCCTCGTACATACATTCAAATAACTCGGCTTCTGCGCTCCCCTCTCCTGTCCCTTTTTGAATAGCACGTTCAATATTATCTTTCGGCATATTAACAGCTCGTGCTTTACTTATAGCAAGTTGTAACCTTGGATTCATCTCTGGGTTTCCCCCGCCCCTTCTGGCAGCTACAGTAATCATACGAGCTATTTTAGAAAACGCTTTGCCCTTTTTAGCGTCAGCAGCGCCCTTTTTATGCTTTATACTTGCCCAATGTGAATGTCCTGCCAAATTTCTTTCTCTCTCCCAAAATTATTTTAATACATTGATTACGGTTGATTACTATTTTCAACCTCTCTATGATTTACAGTAACTTTTAAAATCGTTTCTTCCAGAGAAATTAATCTTCCTATTTTTTCTAATTTTGCTGTTATATTCTTTAATTTCGTCCCATGGTTAAATATCTCTTTATAGAGGACCTTTGCTTCTTCAAAAGCCTTTATAGCTTCATCCCAATACCCAAGACTATAATAGACATCTCCCATATGCTCATAAATATCAGGTTCTTCCGCAAATTGAACAGCTTCCCGTAACTTTTCAAGCGCCATAACGAGATAATTATCTTTTCTTTCCTTCTGCGCCTTCTTATAGTATGCCCAACCTAAACTATCAAGATATGCCCCATTCTTAGGTTGCGCCTTTAATGCCTTGCTAATAAGCCGTATGGCTTCGTCCAAATTTTTATTATTTTCAACAAATAAATAACCAAGAAAATTATTTGCCTCATGGAAATCAGGATCAAGTTTTACCGTCATATATAACTCTTCTTCTACCCTGTCAAATTCCTGACTCTCATAATAAAGATTTGCTAACAAGAAATGGACATCCCTGCTTGTTTCTTTATCCAAAGGAATCAATTTCATATTCTCAATAACGGCAATTGCCTTACCAATCCTATGTTGACTCCTATAAATTTGACTTAATAAAAAATATTCCTTTGGATTTTTGCTACCAGCATCTACATTTTTTCTCAAAATTTCTTGGGTTTTTTCAATTTCTTCGTTTCTTTTGGATTCATCATGTATTTTTCTGTATATATCAGATAACGCAAAATGCATAATCCAGTTGTTTGGTTCTTTTTCTAAAAAAGCTTTTCCCTCATTTATGGCATGAGAGTAATCGTTGAGTGCATCGTAACAAAGGGTAAGATAGAAGTTAGCAAAATTTAAGTTCGGATCAGCCTTTTTCACAAGAAGGAAGTACTCCAAGGCATTTTTAATATCATTTTTTTCAAAATATCTTCGGCCAATCTCATAATATATCTTTGCAGGCTCGTTAACAAGTTTCATATCGAGCATACTTTTGTAACACTCCGCGCCTTTTTCCATCATCCCCTCCTGCATATAAAGATTGGCAAGTCTGTACAAAGTATCAGCCAAAAATACATGGTCTAACTTTGTTATCTTGCATCGGCGCGCATTCTCGTATTCCACAATAGCATCTTGATATTTTCCCCCAATCTCATAGAGCGTAGCCAACGTATAATGTACATTGAATTCATGAGGTTTCATTTCGGCTAATTTTTTAATGAAGTTAACTGCCTTTTCATTCTTACCCAATTGAAAATAGCAGGTCGCTAAGTGACGTAGTATCTTTTCAGAAGAATTATCTAACTGCAGCGCTTTTTCAAAATAACGGGCTGCGTCTTCCCAATTTTTCTCTAACATATAAAAGTAGCCGGTACAGAAATAAGAGTATGTTTTTTCCTGGACGTCTAAAGGTTGATTTTTGTTACCAGCTAAAGGTTGAGCCTCCTGCCTGGCGGTAATACTATGACATCCTAAAAGACCAATACATAAGAACGCTATAATACCCAAAACAACACTACCCGGGTTAGGAAAAAAACATCTCATACTTCTTTCTATGTCTTACCATATCGTAGTAATTCATCTCTTCTTAAAGAATAACTTTATTTAAGGGATATTCAATAATCCCCTCGGCTCCTGCTCTTTTTAATTCAGGGGTTATCTTTCTTGCTATCGTTTCATCCAGCACGGTTTCAATTGCATAACCAGCTCCCTCGGATAACGATGAAATCGTTGGTTTCCTCAGCGCAGGTAATTTTTTTAATACCTGATCTAAAGCACCGTTCGGCACATTCATTTTCAACCCAACCTTTTCACGGGCGATAATAGCTCCTTCAAAGAGCATTGCAAGGTTTTCTATCTTCGTACGCTTCCATTCATCCTCCCATGCATTATGATTTGCAATAAGGAGTGTTGATGATTCCATAATAGTTTCCACAATGCGAAGTTTATTTGCCCGTAAACTGTTACCTGTCTCGGTGAGTTCTACAATTGCATCAACTAAATCAGGAGCTTTTGCCTCTGTAGCGCCATGAGAAAATTCAATATCAGCAACAATTCCCCGTTCAGCAAGATATCGACGTGTTACATTTACCAATTCAGTTGCAATCTTTTTCCCCTGCAGATCATTTACGGTATGTATTGCTGAAGTTTCAGGAACTGCCAAAACCCATTTAACTTTTGTCAACTGTTGTTTGGCATATATCAGGCTTACAACAACTCTGACATCAGATTCAGCCTCTTTTACCCAATCTGCGCCAGTTAAGCCTGCATCTATAATGCCTTTTTCAATATACCTTGACATATCCTGCGGTCTTATCAATCTTACAGAAATTTCGTCATCATCAATCGTAGGATAATAGGACCGTGAATTCACGATGACCGTATAACCTGCCTTTTTCATCATATCAATAGTTGCTTCTTGAAGGCTGCCCTTAGGCAGGCCTAAACATAATTTTTTCATTCTTCCTACTCACCCTTTACCGTTATATCACTTCCCTTAACGGCTTCATCAATAAGTTTTGAAATATGCATACTCTTTTTAATCGATTCATCCAAAAAAAATGATAAAACAGGTGTATATCGCGTTTGCAAATGCGCACCAACTTCAGCCTGGATAAATCCTTTAGCGTGTTCTAACGCCCTGAGGGTTTTCCTCTGCGTTGGTTCATCACCTAATATAGAAATATATACCTTTGCCCTTTTCAAATCAGGTGTTATTTCCACCTTTGTTACGGTAATAAAACTTATCCGGGGATCTTTCAATTTATAGAGGATGGCTTTGCTTACCTCTTGCTTGAGGACCTCAGATAATCTCTCAATTCTTCTTGAAGACATAGTACGTTCCCTCTTCTTTTTATGAAGAAAAAAATAAATATCATAATAAGGGACTTAAAATTTATATGCTTAATGGTAAGTAAGTTAAACAAATTCAAGTTTATAATCAACAAGCTCTACAGAGTTTGCACATCTGATCAGGTTAATCAAATTTGACAAAACGCTATTCACATATCGATTGTCGTTTCCTACCATTGCAATTCCTATTTGAGAATATTGACAATGGTCTAAAGATCCTGTTTCTGCAATAGATACATTAAAATTATTTTTAATACGATCTTTCAGGCTTTTAATAATACGGCGCTTATCTTTTAAAGTATTTGCGCTCCTTATTACCAACCGAATATTTACAATACCAATTACCGTATCGTTAGATTTATAAAACTCAAGATTCATACCATAGTAAACTGCGATTAAAGTATCAAAAAATATTTCTTTTAGACCATTACAGAATACTATTTAATTTTAATTCAATTACTATCCCGTTAAGGTACGGGCAATCTTTTGCACTTCGTATGCTTCTACAATATCGCCAACTTTAATATCATCATAATTTGCAATCTTTATTCCGCATTCGTGACCCGCTCTAACTTCTCTCACATCGTCTTTAACTATCTTTAGAGATTCTAACTTTCCATCATAAATAATAATACTATCACGAATCAAGCGAACAGAAGCGTTTCTGGTAATTTTACCAGATTTCACATAACAACCAGCAACATTGCCAATCTTTGAGATATTGTAAACAAGTCGTATTTCAATTTGTCCGAGAACAACCTCTTTAGTTTCTGGTTCCAACATACCTTCCATTGCAGCCTTTATTTCGTTCGTAGCATCATAGATAATTTTGTAAAGTCTGACCTCAACTCCTTTTTCTTCTGCCAATATACGAGCCTTATCCTCAGTTGTCACATAAAAACCAATCACAAATGCATCCGATGCATCCGCAAGAAGCACATCTGATTCCGTAATCCCCCCTACACCACAGTGTAAAATTTTCACTTTAATTTCGGGGGTTGAGAGGCCTTCTAAAGCCTTTTTCAACACTTCAACGGAACCTTTATAGTCTGCCTTTAGTATCACTTTAATCTCTTTTACCTTTCCTTCGGCAATTCTGGAGTAAAGGCTATCCAGGGTAACATGCTGAAATTTCATTAAAGAGGTCTCTCGTTCCTTCTTTTGCCTCTCCTGAGCGATTTCCCTTGCCTTCTGTATATCGTTGACTACAAAGAATTTATCTCCAGCTTCGGGAACCTCAGAAAAATCTGAAACAGATACAGGAATCGCCGGGCCAGCTTCTTTGAGATCAATACCTCTTTCGTTTGTCATAAGACGCGCCCTGCCAAATGTTTTACCACAGAGAATTATATCTCCCTGATGCAGGGTGCCGTCCTGTATCAGGATACTGGCAACAACACCCCGTCCCTCACTTAAATGCGCCTCTAATACCACACCGCGTGCAGGATTTTTAGGATTTGCTTTTAATTCAAGAATTTCGGATTCTAATAGAAGCCTTTCGAGAAGGGTATCTATTCCTTTTTTTGTTATAGCAGAAGTTTCAACAAATTGAGTTTTTCCGCCCCATTCTTCGGGGATTAAATCCAGTCCTGCAAGCTGCTGTTTGACTCTCATAGGATTGGCACCTGGTTTATCAATTTTGTTCACCGCTACAACAATCGGCACATTAGCAGCCTTGGCATGGTTTAGCGCCTCCTCTGTTTGAGGCATCACTCCGTCATCAGCTGCCACAACAAGCACCACCACATCAGTAATATTCGCTCCTCTTGCCCGCATTGCGGTAAAGGCTTCATGACCTGGAGTATCCAGAAATACCACATGCTTTCCGTTCATTTCTACTTTATATGCACCTATATGTTGCGTAATACCACCTATTTCTCCGGCAGCTACATCTGTTTGCCGGATACTGTCGAGAAGCGATGTCTTCCCGTGATCAACGTGCCCTAAAAAAGTCACAATTGGCGCACGATGCACCATATCCTCTACTTTTGTGGACACCTGCTCAGCTATAAAATTATGCTCCTCAACAACCTCCCGTTTTCTAATCTCAATTTCGATTCCATACTCGATGCCTAATAAGTGAACAATATCTTCTTTTAAGATTTGGTTAATTGTTACACGAATATTATGCTCAAGAAGTAGTTTTGTTATAATTTCGTTTGCGCGTATCCCCAATTTGGAGGAAAGGTCTTTTACCGTTATTGGTGATTCCATAATAACCTTTGTTTCTTTCTCCTTAATTATCGGTTTTTTTACTTCTGCAACTTCCTCTAAATGCTCTCTCCTTTTAGGGGATATATTACTCGGCGGGTGCTTCTTTTTCCAATATGATTTTACGGGTGTTACCCTTACAACCTGTTTTTGTGCAGGAGCACTTCCCCTGTGAACTGTGACAACTTTGTTTGGTTGAACAACTTTAACAACATTACCTGCCTGCGGCACTGTCTTGACTTCTTTTTTTTGTTCAACAATTGGTGGTGGCACCGTTTCTTTTACTTTAGGTTCTTCTGCAGGAGTTACCTTTGTGCTTGGCTGGAACAGTTGCCGTATCATTTCTGCTTGCTCAGGCACCAGCGTATTTGCATGGTGAGTAATATGAGTGAGCCCTCTCTCATGGCACTTATCAATCAACAGGCTACTCTTTACTCCTAGTTCTTTTGCAAGTGAACTGATCCGAATTTTTTCCATCTAAACTCCTAAAATATAACGTAATTTTCTAATATAATATATAGAATTAAGATTCCTCTTTTTTATCACTCGTTTCAATATTGTCGGGAGATATTTCATGTTTCGCAGGTAAATCACCTGAGGGCATTTTATTCGCTTCGGCAACTTCTGTAAGTTCTACAGCATGAGATTTTTGCCTCTCTTCAAGTTCTGATTCTGTTATGATGTCAATATCCCAGGAAGTTAAGCGAGCTGCAAGGCGCACATTTTGCCCTCTTTTCCCAATCGCTAAAGAAAGCTGATCATTTGGTACCACAATCGTTGCGACCTTATTTTCTGCAGAAAGAATAATCCCAGAAACTTCTGCAGGCTTCAGTGCATTCGGCAACAGGAGTTCTGGCTCATCACACCATCTGATAATATCAATCTTTTCACCATTCAACTCATCAACAATATTCTTGATCCGAGCCCCGCGTACACCAACACATGCACCGACACTATCCACATTTGGATCACTCGAAGCTACAGCAATTTTGGTCCTGTGTCCTGGCTCTCTTGCAAGAGATTTAATCTCAATTGTACCTTCTGCAATTTCAGGTACTTCCAGCTCAAAAAGCCTGCGAACAAAATCAGGATGTGCTCTTGAGAGCAATATCTTTACCCGTGCTCCTACTTTCTTAACATCGAGAACAATTGCTCTGATCCGTTCACCCGTATTATAATGCTCATCAGCAATTTGTTCTGGTTTATGCAAAATACTTTCTGTTTTGCCAAGATTCACAACCATCGTAGAACCTTCGAATCTTTGCACTGTGCCACTGACAATAGTACTCTTCCGGCTGATAAAGTCCTCATATATCACATCCCGTTCAGCCTCTCGTATCTTTTGGATAATAACTTGTTTAGCAGTTTGTGCTGTAATCCTGCCCAACTCAGAAGGGTCGATTTTATGATCGCCCTCCATAGCTATAATCTCTCCAGTATCTCTATCAATTTGGATGGAAATAGTATTCTGAGATTTAAAATGTTTTCGCGCAGCAGTAGTCAAAGCAGCTTCTATACCCTGGAAGACAACATCTTTGGCAATTTCCTTATCCCTATGTAAACTATCTACTAAACGTAGTAAACTTTCCTTATCCATAAATACCTTTATACAATTTAAATAATTATACTATAAGGTAAACAGTTTCTTTACTTTAACCAGAAGGAAAACAACTCATAGAGTATAGCATTAGAACGACTCATTGAAATCTCCTACCCAGTATAGGCAAAGAACTTTAAATCCTTAAAAATTTCCAAACATTAAAACAAAAAAGTGGGTTACCCCACTCTTGTAGTCTTACAATCTTCTCTTATCTGGTTTACAACTACTTAAAAATCCTTTAGAAATGAAGCATCTATTTTTTCCCTAAATTGAATAACCAATGAATCCTTAAGGGAATTTTAACAAAAAAAACGATATTGTCAAGTTATTTTTAGGGTACAGATCTATTGTAAATAGATGTTACAACTTGTCTTATTTATTTATTCATGAAAAATATCTTTGATATTCATACCTTATTTTGTTAATATCAAAACGCTTAAGGAAAGAAGAAATATACTATGGTAATTATTATCGATAATTATGACTCCTTCACGTATAATCTTGTGCAACAAATAGGTGCATTTGGCGCAAGAATGGAAGTCTTTAGAAATGACAAGGTCAATATTAAAAAAATTGAAGAAAAAATGCCCAACCATATCATTATATCACCGGGACCTTGCACACCTAAGGAAGCAGGCATCTCGAATGATATTATAAAGCACTTCTCCGGTAAAATACCTATCCTTGGAGTCTGCCTCGGTCACCAGTGTATTGCTTATACCTATGGCGCAGATGTGATCCGTGCCCGCAGGCTTATGCATGGCAAGACATCCATGATCACTCATGATGGCAAAACTATTTATAAAGGACTTCCCAATCCCTTTGTAGCAACACGTTATCATTCTCTTACTGTCAAAAGAGATTCATTACCTGATTGTCTTGAAATTACTGCCAGAGCAGATGATGATGAAATTATGGGTATACGCCATAAGGAATATCCGTTGGAGGGAGTTCAGTTTCATCCGGAATCTTTTTTAACTGAAGAAGGTCCAAAACTTCTTAAAAATTTTTTAGCGCTTTAATTGCTCAAGGCTATTAAAATCTAGTCCCAGTTTTGTACAACATGGAAAATTTTGCCGACCGCCTTATCGCTACTATCCGCGTAAAAAACAGCCCCGTGGTAGTAGGCCTAGATCCTTATTTTACCCTCATTCCTGATTCATGTAAACAAAAGCCCTTAACCCTGAATAAAGACAATCTTGCGTATGCAGCATATGGTATCCTGGAATTTAATAGACAAGTCATCGATATTATTGCTCCATTTGTAGGTATCGTAAAACCCCAAATTGCATTTTATGAACTTTATGGTTACTGGGGAATTTGGGCCTATACGGAAACTGTTAAATATGCTAAACAAAAGGAATTAATTGTAATCGGTGATATTAAGAGGGGTGACGTTCCCAGCACGGCTGAGGCTTATGCTAATGCCCATATCGGAGAGGTTCAGATAGATAACGTCATCGAATCCCCTTTCTCTACAGACGCCATAACTGTTAACCCATTTTTGGGAACCGATAGTCTGCTTCCTTTTATACAAACAGCGAAAAAAAATCACAAGGGCATATTTATTCTTGTTAAAACATCGAACCCCCTCTCCGGTGAATTTCAGGATCTCTTATGTGGAAAGAGAAAACTCCATGAGATTATTGCAGAAAAGATACCTGTATGGGGAAAGGAATTAATCGGTAAGCAGGGATACAGCGCTATTGGAGCAGTTGTAGGAGCTACATTTCCACAAGAATTATCAATTTTACGAAAAATTATGCCTGCAGCTTACTTTCTCATACCAGGTTATGGCGCTCAGGGTGCAACAGCAAAAGACATGAAATGTTGTTTTAATCCCGATGGCCTCGGAGCGATTATAAATGCTTCCCGTTCTATTCTTTATGCTTATAACCTCTCGCCATGGAAAGAAAAATACGGCGTGAGTGCATGGAAAGAAGCTACCCGAGAAGCTATTATTAAAATGAATAGAGAACTTGAAGAAATCTCAGGTATGACATAAATAAAATTATCAGATATACTACATTATATGAATAGATTAAGGAGTAACACGGTGAAAATTTTTTTGCACATACTCGTATTCGGAATGATAGTGTTTTCTCATGAGAAATATCTACAGGCTGGTCTTCTTGAAGATGTTATGGATGGTAAGGCTTTGGTTATTGATTTAACGTATCCTTTGAATGAAAAGAATCCTCACTGGCCAATTGGTAATTACACTCCATTTAAATATGAAATTATTGCTACAATCAAAAAAGACAGGGTTTTTTCGGGCAAATATAGTACACCAGAACATCTTGGAACACATATAGATGCACCAAACCATTTCGAACAAAATCAACCTTCCGTAGACCAAATCCCTTTTGAGCAGTTAATTGGGTCCGCTGTTGTTATTAACATAACTGAGAAGACAGAGAGAGATGCTGACTATACCCTTTCATTGTCAGATATTTCATTATGGGAAAAGGAACATGGGATAATACCTAAAGGATCGATTGTATTAGTCAATACAGGATGGAGCAAACGGTGGAATAATTTTAACGATTACAAGAATATTGATAAAAATAGCTGTATGCACTTTCCTGGTTATTCAAAAGAAGCGGCTAGTTTCCTGGTAGAGAAGAGGCATATCAAAGGTATTGGCATTGATACCCTTAGCGGGGATTGTGGAAATTGTTCCGATTTTCAGGTACATCATATTATAAACGGTGCAGGAAAATTTATCCTTGAAAATATAGCAAATCTTGATAAGTTGCCTCCGAAAGGAGCAACTCTCATAGTAGCCCCTATTAAGATCGAAGGTGGCTCAGGGGGGCAGTGCCGTATTTGGGCAATTTTGGCAAAGTAATTATCCTAACATTGGAATTCAGCAGTATGTCTTAACACGTCCGAAAAGCGGTCAGTGTAATGCACGGACTTGGGTAAGGTATACTCTTACCCCTATACAAGAAGCCGTACGCGCTTGTTCTTGGCCTTGTATTCCTCAACAAGACCTTTTCTTTTCAATACACCAAGGTTTCGCATAACACGCTTTTCAAACTCTAAACGGGGATTGCCTCTCGTCCGCACTCCAAGTTCCTTCAAGACATTAAAGATATTGAATACATCAATAACTAAGCCGAAAAATTCATCAAAGGTTACATTTACCCTTGAGACCCAATAAGGCGGGTTGTTTCCAATAAACCCGATATTTCCCGCTTTAGTTTATCGAAGATTTCCTGTAGTTGCGTTTCATCCGGAATATACTGAACATTTATGGATTCTATCATATCAAAGCCACATCCCTTTAATACTTCTTCCACATGGCGAACCCCTTGTCCTCCCCATCCATAAGAACCGAAGGCTAGCCCAATTCTGTTTTTGGGAGACAGCCCTTTCAGATAGGTTAAAAAACCTGCAACAGTAGGAAGCATATTACTATTTAACGTAGGAGAACCAACGCAGATAAATTTCGCCGTTAATATATCGTTCATTATGTCAGAAATATGGTTATACCGAAGATTGAGTATCTTTGTGGGAATTTTGTATGATTCAAAGGCTTTCTGAATTATAGAAGCGATCTTTTCCGTGGATTTCCACATGGTATCATAAATAATCAGTGCCTTCATTTCTGCCTGATTAGCAGCCCATTTCCCATACTCTTCCAGGATCATCTTTACATAAGAACGCCAAACAACCCCGTGTGCAGGAGCAATCATGTCAATGGCAAGCGGGGCTATTAAATCTATTGCCTTTTTCACCAGCATAGAGTAAGGTAAAACAATATTAGCATAATACTTCTTTGCCTCTTCAACAACGATACCAAAAGGATATTCATCATCGAACCTTTCAGAAGAAGCAATATGCTGTCCAAATGCATCATTAGAGAAAAGGACATTATCCTCTTCCAGATAACTCACCATATTGTCCGGCCAGTGAACCATTGGAGTATGAAAGAACTTGATATTTCTCTTACCAAGGTTAACAGACTCATCTGATTTAACCACCTTAAAATTCCAATCCTTTCTCTTATAGTGAGCAATTAGCCCCTTTTGTCCATTTGGGGAGGTTATAATCGTTGCATTTCTGGCAGTTTCCATAAGAAGCGGCAGGCTCCCGGAATGGTCCATTTCCACGTGATTTGCAATAATATAATGAATTTGTGAAGGGTCTATGAGAGAGGATACACGGCTCATCATTTTCTCATAGAGATAAGGTCTGACCGTATCAATCAGGGTAATTTTTTCATCAAGTATCAGATAGGCATTATACGTTGATCCCCGTTGGGTTAAATAGCCATGAAAATTGCGAAGATCCCAGTCAATTTCTCCAACCCAATAAATTCCTTCTTTCAATTTTACCGGATTCATTCGTTCCTCCACAAAAATCAAAGTACCTGAAAAAATATTCATGAATAGTTGAACTTAAATATTTTATAACTTTGTTTATTGCTTCTTTGTTATAGAGATTGGATTGGTTGTCCCACTATTTCTCTGATATGATTAAGAAAAACCTCATTAGGAGTGTAATTTTCCAAAAATGGATTTATGATAAAAACAGGGACATGACAGCCGATCCGATACAACCTCTCTTGTGTTTTCATAATATCGATAGAGGTATCATCTTTATATTTATTAATCACTGCAAGATCGATCTTGGAAATAATCTGTTTTGTAGAACGTTTTATCTTCGGTTCTCTGGCTGTGGTAACAAGAATACTGAGACTAGCATTATGGGTATGTAAAAAGCTGTTACCTTCTACAAGGACTAAATTGCCTTTATCAAAATAGGACAGCGCCTCTTCGATGCCCATTCGAAGACATTCAGAATGAGTTTGAAGCCATACGACCTTTCTGGCACCGGCACTTTTGAAGAGAGCAGTATCTTTACCCGGTTGATTAATCTGAAGCGGATCAACAGTGATCTTATAGGGATACGCCATAGTATCACATACATCACAATCGGATTGCCTGGTGCAGTTACCTTCATGTTTTGTAGTAATTTTTAAGGCCGATAAGTCAAAAAAATGCCTGAGTAAAAATTGTGCAATTGTCGTCTTTCCTACACCACTTGCTGTGCCAGTAATAGATATAATCTTCATATTATACAAGTATACTATACTTCTCCCGGTTCCTACAACTCCTTTTGCCTTTTTCTCCTTATTAATGCTAGAAATTCCTGTCCAACTGTATTGCATCTTTAAACTTACGATTGTTGGGCCGACCTCTGCTGAGGCGGAGTTTGAGAGCTTTTTTTGTTAATCAATTCCTCGTACTCATTGATATAGTAATGAATTGTAGACAGTACAGGATTAGCTGCCGTTTGACCCAGACCACATAACGACGCTGTTTTGGTAACCTCGGCCAATTCCCTGAGCAAATCAATATCCTCTTTTTTGCCCTCTCCTTTTGTAATACGGGTAAGAATATCAAGCATCCTTTTGGTTCCAATCCTGCAAGGAACACACTTTCCACAAGACTCATCCTGGCAAAACTCCATAAAATACCGTGCAATTTCAACCATAGAGGCTGAGTCATCCATGACAATAAGGCCACCAGAACCCATAATAGCCCCTACCTCTTTGACTGTTTCATAATCAATAGAAAGATCAAGATGCTGAGCAGGCACACACCCACCTGAGGGACCTCCCATTTGAGCTGCTTTGAATTTTTTCCTTCCGGGAATACCACCACCGATATCAAAAACAATTTCACGCAGTGTCGTTCCCATCGGAACTTCTACAAGCCCTGTATTCTTTACATTACCTGCAAGAGCAAATATCTTTGTGCCTTTACTCGTTTCTGTACCAATAGCTTTATAGAATTCAGATCCTTTAAGAATAATGACGGGTACGTTTGCAAAGGTCTCCACATTATTGATATTCGTAGGTTTTCCCCAAAGGCCGTTAGTGGCCGGAAATGGAGGACGCGGACGCGGCATACCTCGCTTTCCTTCAATAGAGGCAATGAGGGCTGTCTCTTCACCACATACAAATGCACCAGCGCCCATTTTGATTTCTAAATCGAAACTAAACTGAGACCCAAGGATATTTTCTCCTAAAAGTCCAAGGGTCTTTGCTTGTTCTATGGCAATCTTTAAATGCTCCACTGCAATGGGGTACTCTGCACGCACATAGATAATCCCCTTTCTTGCCCCAATTGCATAAGCACCAATAAGCATCCCCTCAATCACCGTGTGGGGGTCACCTTCAAGAACTGCCCGGTCCATGAAAGCACCTGGATCGCCTTCATCTCCATTACAAATAATATATTTTATATCTCCTACTGCCTTTTTAACAAATTCCCATTTATTGCCTGTAGGAAACCCGGCGCCGCCTCTGCCGCGGAGGCCTGAGTTTTTCATTTCAAGAATTACATCATCCGGTGTCATATCCGAAAGCACCTTTGAAAGGGCTGCATATCCGTCTCTGACGATATATTCATGAATATTTTTTGGATCGATCTCACCACAATTTCTTAATACGATCTTTTCTTGTTTGCTATAAAATGGAATATCACGAACATAGGGAATACGTTTGCCGGCATCTGTATAACAGAGCCGCTCAATAACTTCGCCTTTCAGGATAGTTCGTGAAACAACTTCTGTAACGTCCGTCTCTGTCACTCTGCCATAAAAAATACCCATGGGTTCAATGGTTAAGACAGGCGCCCGGGCACATAAACCCTGACAACCGGTATCAACAATTTCTACTTTATCTTCTAAAGATAGCTTTTTAATCTCAGCCTTAAAGGCCTTAAAAACTTCTTCTGCGCCAAGCGCCCTGCAACCTGTCGTACAGATCAATACTCGTATCTTATCAGAGCGATATTTCGATTCGAGGGATTTCCTGAACTTTGCCAGTTCATCAGGACTTTCTAATTTTTTCAATTTGTCTCTCCTTTTTTAATAACCCTTGAGAATAGCCTCTGTTTTTTCTACGGTTAATTTCCCATAATATCTACCATCAATCATCATAACTGGCGCCAGAAAACATGTGCCCAGACATGCTACAGGTGTATAGGTAAATTTATAATCCGGAGTTGTTTCGCCTTCTTGTATCTGGAGAACATCTGAAATCTTTTTCTTTATATCAGGTGCACCCTTGATGTGACATGCCGTACCGGTGCAGATCTTGATGGTATATTTACCACGTGGTTCCAGATAGAATTGTGAGTAAAAGGTAACAACTCCATAAATTTTACTTAAAGGAATACGTGTTTTAGCAGATATTTCTATCAGAACATCCTGAGGTAAATACCCATAAGCATCTTGTATAAGCTGTAAGATAGGAATAAGATCCGCATGGGTTACCGAACTATAGTTTGAGAGTATAGACCTGCACTGGGCCAAATCAACCGAAGGGCTACTTTCTTTATTTAGAGTAACGTTTTTCTGCATAATATCTTGTCTCCAAATCGCTTATTTAATAAATCAAAGTTAGAGAGTTCAATTCAACGCAAATGCACAGAGAGCTTGGGGTCTTGTGTTTCTTGTTAAAACTCTAAACACGAGACAGTAAGGTCTTGCCTTGCGCCTTTGCGGTAAACTATTAAAAATTAGTTTTAACATAACGAACTGCATTTTTAAAAATGAAAAAACCGTCTCCCTGCTCTTTGAGTCCGTTACGTGTCCAATGTGGGTGCTGTGTCGGCTCTACATACCTTTCGGGATGCGGCATCATACCAAGAATTTGACCTGTCGAGTCACAAATTCCCGCGATATTTTGAACAGAACCGTTGGGATTCCATGGATAATCAGCTTCTTCTCCGCGTTCGTTTACATATTTAAAGATAATCTGATGATTCGCTGTGATCTTATTTAAAACGTTCTCATCCCGTACAATAAATTTCCCTTCTCCATGCGCTACTGGCAGGTATATTGTCGGGATATACTCATCATGGATAAAGATAGATTTGTGGGAGCAGATTTTTAAATAAACCCATCGATCCTCGAATTTGTTCGAGTCATTAAAGGCCAATGTAGCCTCTTGCTGATATTCACCCTGTGTACTATTGTTACGGAACAGGCCAGAAGCCGGCAGTAAATCCGCCTTTGTTAATACTTGAAATCCATTACATATCCCAAGGATTAATTTTTTCTCATGAATAAAGGTTGTAATCTCCTCTCCCAGATCATATTTGATTTGATTTGCTAATATTTTACCAGCAGAAACATCATCTCCGTAAGTAAATCCGCCAGGAAGAGCTAATATCTGATAATTCTTCAGTAGTTTCCGGTTTGTCAGGAGTATATTGATATGAACTACATCCACCTTTGCCCCTGCTTTTTCAAAGGCATAGTGGGTTTCATAATCACAATTTGTTCCGGCTGTTCTGAGAATTAATACCTTTGGTATTGTCATAGTATCTATAGTAACCGATTATATATTTAATTTAAACCTCAATGTCAGAAAGGACACAAAGAAATATAGTTATAACTCTCCACATGCTTTTCCTCCAAATCATTGTATCTTCCGTGCCCTCATAACCCTTCATTATTAAAATAGAGCACTCTACCATCTCAATGGCGATTGCCATGCTTCTTTTAAATCGTAAATATTTTCATGAACAATTAGCCTGTTGTTGAGTCCGTTAATTTTGAGCAACGGCTCTCCGATAACCTTTCCTATCATTCCGTAAGGAATATCTTTTATAAGAGCTTCGAATTGCTTGTGATGTTCAGGCCGCACCTCAACAATAAAACGGGTATTTGACTCAGAAAAAAGAAGAGTATCGTTTCTGTGGATTTGACCTTCTGTCGCTATGGCAGAGAGATTAAGCAACATACCATATCCCCCTGCAAATGCCATCTCTGCTGCGGTAACGGCAAGGCCTCCCTCAGAGCAATCATGACAAGATCTGATAATTCTCTGATTTGTTGCCTCGGACAGAGCATTCATGATTTTCATGCCCAGGGTTACGTCTACCTTTGGGACATTATTTCCCGTATATCCGTGGACATGGTAATAATGCGAGCCGCCTAATTCGGCTCGAGTAAGCCCGATAAGATAGATCAGGTTACCAGGCTCTTTGATATCCATTGACACAGCATTCCGCACATCTTCCATTACTGAAATAGCAGAAATAAGGAGCGTTGGAGGAATTACAATCGTCTCTTTATCAGTAACAAATTCGTTATTCAGACTATCTTTTCCAGAAATAAAGGGAGTCCCATATGCAAGAGCAATATCATAGCAAGCCTGCGCAGCCATTACGAGACTGCCAAGGCGATCCGGCTTATTGGTATTACCCCAGCAGAAGTTATCTAAGAGTGCAACCTGTTTTAAACTTCCGCCAACGGCTATTATCTGCCGGAGCGCCTCATCAATTGCCGAGGCAGCCATGTGATACGGGTCTATATCACCATATCGCGGGTTCATTCCGTTCGATACAATAATACCTTTCCTGCTCCCCAGCACAGGGATAATAATACATGCATCGCCCGGCCCATCATTCTGAATACCCTGAAGAGGCTTTAATACACTTCCCCCCTGCACTTCATGATCATATTGGCGTATAATCCATTCCTTACTGCAAACATTCCAGGCAGAGAGTATCTTCTTTACATCAAATCCGTAATCTTCCTTTTCGGATAAAACAGGCTCTTCAAAGACACGTCTATGCCATACAGCTTTGCGCTCTAATCTCGGTATACCTTTGTGGAGGAAATTCATCTCTATTTCTCCAACTCCCTGAGAATTGTACATCAGGCGCAATATCCTGTCACGGGTAAATCTTCCGATAACCGTTGCTTCTACATTTTCTGTCTCAAATACGTGAAGAATCTCAGACTCTTTTTCTGGCGGAACAGCAAGCACCATCCGCTCTTGTGACTCAGAGATCCAGATCTCTGAGTAAGAGAGGCCCTCATATTTAAGAGGCACCTTTTCCAGATAAACAATTGCTCCTAAATTTTCACCCATTTCACCGATAGCAGAGGATAAACCTCCGGCTCCGCAATCGGTAATGCAGGTGTACAACCCCTTATCACGCGCCTGTAAGAGGGCATCCAATAACGCCTTTTCTGTTATTGCATTTCCAATTTGTACAGCACCTCCGGAGATCTGTTCTGACCGATCATGTAATTCTACGGAGGAAAATGTTGCGCCATGGATTCCATCACGGCCGGTTCTCCCCCCTACAACAACAATGAGATCGTCCGGGCGAGCCTCTTTTTGACATTTATTCTTTGGTATAATACCTACAGTTCCACAAAAGACGAGCGGGTTACCAATATATCGTTCATCAAAAAAGACAGCGCCATTTGAGGTAGGAATACCCATACGGTTACCATAATCCCTCACACCGGCAACAACGCCTTTCATGACCCTTTTTGGATGCAAAACACCCTTCGGAATTTTATCCAGGGGGGTATCGGGCAGACCAAAACAGAATATATCAGTATTAAGAATCGGCTTGCCTCCTAATCCGGTACCCATAATATCCCTGATTACACCCCCGACACCCGTATTAGCTCCTCCGTATGGTTCAATTGCGGAGGGATGGTTATGGGTCTCTACCTTAAAACAAATATTATAGCAATCATCAAATTGTATAATACCGGCATTATCTTTAAATACAGAAACACACCATGGTTTATCAAGCTCTTCCGTAACTCTCATAATCGTGTTGCGTAACAGATTGTCAATGCGGTTCCCGTTGAAATCAATAATGCCTTTCAGGGTCTTATGGATACAATGCTCAGACCATGTCTGTGCAATTGTTTCAAGTTCAACATCTGCAGGTTCTCGTTTCAGTGACCGGTAATACCCCTGAATCGCTTGCATTTCCTGAAGATTTAGGGAGAGCTGACCAAGCCTGCTTATCTCCTCCAGCCGGGCATTATCAGCGTCTAGCAAGGGTACAAAATTCTTCTTAAAGGTATAATGGATATTGCCGTGGTTGTAATCTGGCATCTCCGGATAAACAAAAATATCTTCTATCTTGGTATTTGCAAGAACTCGGGTCGCAATAGTATGAACGGTCTCCCGTGACAGGTTTCCGTTTATGATATATTTTTGCGCTGTTTTAATACCGTCTACATGTATTCCTATATCACGGAGTGCTTTCAGAATCGATAGTTCCGCAGGGTCCATAACGCCTGGTTTACGGCTGATTTCAATAATGTGGAAAGGCGAACGATCACTCATCCCTCTATGAGTTACTGTATCCCCGTTATATTGATAACGCTGAGTAACCGTATCCACAAAAAGCTTTCTGGCAATCGTATCCAAATCATGCTTGCTTACGTTTCCAAAAATGATATAAACCTGGTGAACCCTTACGCTTGTCACGCCGGGGAAGCCAAACGCTTCAATTTCTGATCGTATGGTATTTCCTAAAGGATCAGGAAATTCGCTCTTAAAAAATACCTCTATTCTTGAGTACATACCTTAATAAGCCTATTCTTTAATTTGGTTTTTTTGGTGTATCGAATTATTATGAAATACACTATCACGTGATACCTTTGCCATTCTTAGTCTGTTCAGTAACGTAGTATTGTCTTTATGTAAAAGATCATTCTTAAATCCGGTAAGTTCAACCATAAGCTGATCGATTGATTGTATGATATTTTCTCGATTTTGATCAAAAATATCCACCCACAACTCCGGATCACCAGATGCGACTCTTGTAGTATCCCTTAATCCGCTGGCGCCATAACTAAGATATTCCTTTTTGACTGCGTTTATAAGGCATGATGCAACCAGATGAGGGAGATGACTTACATCCGCCAATATTTTATCATGTTGTTCCGGGGTTAAATATATTACTTTAGCACCTAAGAGTTTCCATAAACAGGAGATTGTGTCTAATGCGCTTGTATGGTTGAGTTGCGATGGTGTTACAACGCATGTACAACCTTCAAAAAGATCAGGCGAGGCAAACTCAACACCCTTTTTCTCTGATCCGGCAATAGGATGCGCACCAACAAAGGCAACATCGCTTCTGATGTTCTGAGTTATTTGTTCAACGATACAATTCTTTGTACTGCCTACATCAGTGAGAATAGCATTGCTCTTCATTAATTGTATAACTTCTTTCGCAGTTTTAATAATTTGATTTACTGATGTAGCTAGTATTACAATATCAGCATCTTTAACAGCCTTATCAATACATGAAACTCCAATATCAATAGCATTCATTTTAAGAGCTTTTTCTAAAGAAGAAGCCCTCTGGCTTACACCAATAATGGTTCTCGCCAAATTTCTTTTTTTTAACGCTAAACCAATGGAACCACCAATAAGCCCCGGGCCGATTATACAGATGGTCTCGAAGTGCATAGATTTCTGAATTATGTTTACCCTACATTATAGAATATAAAATTTCATGTATAAAGAAACCAAATGTTACATTTCAGGCTTCTTTTTGTCAATGTTTTTAAGTCATTTGAATTAACAATTTTTAGAGAATAAACCCTTCACAATTATACGTCTTAATTTCCTTGCAATAAGACAAAAATTAATTAAAATAAATCCGCTATATTAAGTCTCATAATGAATACTAATCATTACATTATAAGATATTCTCTTAATATTAAGAAGCAATATAACAATATAAAGAGAGGAGATATTTTGTCTGAGAAATCCGTAACAGAATTAGAGAATTTGATACTGGAGATTGAGCATCGTATAGAAGATTTAGAAACCGCTTCCTCACAAGATAACGTTAATAGGATAACAGAGATAGAATATTTGAAGGAGAGAAAAGAGAGGCTTCAGATAAAGCTATATTCTCAATTAACTCCATACGATGTAGTCAAGATAGCGAGGCATCCCCTGCGTCCGCTTTCAGCGGATTACATAAATCTTATCGCTGAGGACTTTGTTGAACTTCATGGAGACAGGTGTTTCGGAGACGATAAAGCAATTATTTGTGGTTTAGGAAAAATCGGACAGGAGAGGCTTTTAATAATCGGACAGCAAAAGGGAAAGAGTACAAAGGAACGCATCGCTTGTAATTTCGGTATGCCAAACCCCGAAGGATACAGAAAGGCGCTGCAAAAAATGATGCTCGCAGAAAAGTTCCATTTACCCATTGTTACACTCATCGATACACCAGGCGCCAATCCAGACATCGGAGCGGAAGAACGAGGCCAGGCACACGCCATTGCAGAAAACATCTATGAGATGAGCAGACTGAAGACTCCAATTATCAATATCGTCATAGGAGAGGGGGGAAGCGGCGGTGCCTTAGGTATTGGCATCGGTGACAAATTTTCCATCCTTGAATACGCCTATTATTCTGTAATTTCGCCTGAGGGTTGCGCTGCAATATTGTGGAAAAATAGCGAAAATGCATCCGAAGCAGCAAAATCTTTGCAGCTTACAGCAAAAGATTTATTAAAATTAGGTATTGTGGATGAAATTATCCCGGAACCCCTTGGAGCAGCGCATAAGGACCCCAAAACAATGGCACATATATTAAAATCACATATAATTAAATATTTAGAAGAGTTAAAGGGTATTCCCATTATCAAACTTGTGGAAAACCGATATAATCGGTACAGAATGATAGGTAAATATTTGGAAGGCTAAACTTATTAGCCTTTGCAGAAATCATAATCTCTCAGGTGAACTCAATATTAAAAATTGCTTTTTATAATTCCGATTTCATCCTGAGCTAGTTCTTCTGTGTAGTCATTGATTTTATAAAGTTCCTTGTAATGCATAAGCATTTCGTTGGAATTCTTATAACCCAGACGACGGCCGTAATTAACAATGCACATAGTTCTTACTTCCACAAAGGAAAAGCCGTTAAATTTTAACGCCTCTTTAATGCATTTTTTCATATGATTTAGATGGTACGCTGAAGTCCGGGCAAAGTAGCAGTTATGATGTTTAAATAAAAACTGCACATCGGTTGGATAGTCTGGATTACCATCAGGCGTGGTCAGGGTCTTCGTATTGTGAGGTGTGATAGGAGAAGCCTGGCCACCTGTCATAGCATAAATTTCATTGGCATAACATACCACAGTAATATTTGTTTTTCTCCGTATTGCATGGAGTAAATGATTAGCTCCAATACCAAGCAAATCACCGTCTCCACTCACCACAACAACATGAAGGGCATCATTTGCATATTTGATACCTTCAGCTACCGGTATCGCTCTGCCATGAGCTGTATGGACTGAATCAAGATTAAAGAAACCGGCGCTTCTGCCTGCACATCCAATTCCGGAAATAACTACCGTGCCATCCTTCGGCAGGTCAAGTTCATCAAAAGCCTGACATATCGTTTTCAGGACAATGCCATTCCCACACCCTGGACACCAGGGTGTGGGTAACAAGTCAAGTTTCAAATAACGTTTAAAACCGCTCTCTTTATCCATTCCTCTTTCTCTCTACGGATTTATCTTTTCTTCCGCTTCTTATGAACAATAAGCCCTGCTGATTTTTTTATTCCTCATTTCTCTCTATCGTTTTTTTCCCTATTTTTTGTTTTATTTCATGTAAATCAATACGGCCACCCAAAATTGGTATAAACTCTATCTCACGATGCAATATACATTCAATCTCACGAACATAGTGTCCTGTATTCATTTCCATAACAAGGATACGCTTATACCTGGATGCGATTATTTTGATTTCTTCGACCACCGGGAACATTCGTATCGGTCTATACAGCGCAAAATCATTCTTAAAATAATAAGCTACCCTGGAGAGCGCCCCGTATGATATGAGGAGTGTATCGGTATCTTTACCACATTCCAGATACTCGTAGCAATTGTATCGCTGAGCCACCAGTTGCTGCTTTTCATATAAATGAGTAATAAGCCTCCTGTAGTTATCAACATCGGATGTCCTTGGCACAGACCCTTCGTGGGATAGTCCTGTAAAATGCCGGTTGCCCTTACCTAATGGCGGACGGCTGCGATTCTTAATCTCAAAATCTCTGTGAGGTATAATAGTCTCATAGAGATGACTAATATATCCATCACTGAGGAGGATAACAGGACTCATGGATTCCTCTGCCGCATTAAATGCCATAATGGTATATGCATACAGTTCTGAGACGGAATTGGGATAGAATACGATAGGGAAGTAATCCCCATGACTGCCATGAATGCATTGTATAACATCTCCTTGTGCAGGCAAAGTAGGCATGCCCGTACTCGGACCCACCCTTTGAACATTTACAATAACAAGTGGTATCTCCATCATATGGGCTAACCCTATACTCTCCTGCATAAGAGAAAACCCTGGTCCTGAGGTAGCTGTCATCGCTTTAAGCCCGGCCAAAGACGCGCCAATACTGGCATTAATCGAGGCAATCTCGTCCTCCATCTGCAGTACCTTGATGTGTTTCTTATTGACCAACTCATGGATAATTTCAGATGCAGGTGTTATAGGATAGCCTGCATAGAATTTCAATCCGGCAACTTCAGCCGCCATTACGATGGCTTGATTTCCCTGTACCAACTGTTTTTTCATCTACTTCCTCAATTTCAATAGCTATGTCCGGACAATACCGCTGGCACATCTTACAAGCAATGCACCTATGTAATTCCACAAGCTTTTGTTGCTGAATTTCCAGATTTTTCACAGGACAAAAATTAACACAAATACCGCAACGTTTACAGTATTCATGATTGATATGGACAATCCCTTTTCGTTTTTGAATTTTCTCCCCAGTCACTTCACCTTCCTACTTTCCCTTTAATAACTCATTCTCAGTTACCGCAAAAACATACAAAGCATCGTTTTCTATCATTATACCAGAAATCTCATAACTCATAGTCCATACCATTCATAATAACATCATCTTTGCCACTGTTTCACCAATATGCGCAGGACTATCAACAATAGTAACACCGGCATTTCTCAATGCTTCAACTTTTGAAATAGCAGTGCCTTTATTCCCTGAAATGATAGCTCCGGCATGCCCCATACGCTTACCATGGGGAGCCGTACTTCCTGCAATAAAACTAATAACCGGTTTTGTGATCTCCCGTCTTATGACCTCGGCAGCCTCCTCCTCTGCGCTTCCTCCGATTTCTCCGATTAATACAACAACTTCTGTTTCTTTATCCTCCTGAAATAACCTGAGTATGTCTACAAAGTCAGTACCCACAATCGGATCGCCTCCAATTCCGATACAGGTAGACTGTCCCAGTCCTCTTTGAGTAAGCTGCCAGACAGCCTCATAAGTAAGAGTTCCACTCCGCGAGACAACTCCTACATGACCGGATTTATGGATATATCCCGGCATAATACCAATCTTGCATGCATCAGGTGTAATAATACCAGGACAGTTTGGACCAATCAGACGTGTTTTTCTCTGTGAGAGATATTTTTTAACTCTGATCATATCCAGGGTAGGAATACCTTCTGTAATACAAACAATCAACTCAATCCCCGCCTCAGAGGCCTCCATAATTGCATCTGCTGCGAAGGGTGCAGGCACATAGATTACAGAAGCATTTGCCCTGAAATCTATTGCAGCTTCACGTACACTATCAAAAACAGGAATGCCCAATTGTGTCGTGCCACCCTTACCCGGTGTAACACCTGCAATAAGTTTAGTACCATATTCCAACATTCGTTCAGCATGAAAACTTCCCGCATGCCCGGTTATACCCTGACATATTACCCTTGTATTTTTATCTATTAATATACCCATTGTCTTTCTCTGCGCGTTTTGTGGCTAAGCTCCTATCTTGATACCTTCACTACCAAACTTGCAGCTTCTTTCATATCCTTTGCAGAGAGGATAGGTAAACCAGAATCATGAAGTATCTTTTTCGCTCTATCGACGTTCGTTCCTTCCAACCGCACAACCAGAGGTATATGGATCCCTACTTCTTTAACGGCTTGAATAATACCGGATGCAATGATATCACATTTCATAATCCCACCAAAAATATTGATCAAAATTGCTTTTACCTTAGAGTCAGACAGAATAATCTTAAACGCCTGGGTAACCTGTTCCAGGGAGGCATCACCACCAACATCCAAAAAATTGGCAGGCTCTCCGCCGTGGAACTTAATGATATCCATCGTAGCCATAGCGAGACCTGCTCCATTTACAAGACATCCAATATTCCCATCAAGACTTATGTAACTAAGCTTGTATTTCCTAGCCAATGCTTCAGGAGGTGAAAGGTCTTGGGTTTGAATAAACTCTTGAAATTCAGGATGGCGGTAAAGAGCATTATCATCAACATCTATCTTTGCATCTAATGCACATAGTTCTTCATCTCCCGTCACAACCAAAGGATTAATTTCTACTAATGAACAATCATTTTTCACAAAAACATGAAACAGATTGGTAATAAGATTATTAAATTTTATGGAGAGCGCCCCTGATATATCCAGCCTGGATGCAATACAACGCAATTGAAATGAAAGTATTCCTAAAAACACATCAATAGGTTCTTTCACAATTTTATCAGGTGTCTTTTTGGCAATTTCTTCTATTTCTACCCCTCCTTCAGAACTAACAATCAAGATGGGTGTACAAAGTGCGCGATCGATAGTTATGGCAAGGTATAATTCCCTCTGAATTGAAAGTGCTTCTTCAACAAGGAGGTAGTTAACTTTAATACCTGTTTGGCCGGTCTGGTGTGTTGTAAGATAGGAGCCAAGCATGCCTGCTGCACATGCCTGCGCTTCTTCAGGTGTATTAATGAACTGGATGCCGCCGCCCTTCCCCCTGCCGCCAGCGAGAACTTGCGCCTTTAAGACACAACGGTTACAACCAATTTCCCGGAATACTTTTGATGCATCATTACCGGAAGATATGGCTTTACCACGAGGAACGTAAATGCCATACATTTTAAGGATATTTTTTGATTGAAACTCATATAGCTTCAAAGATGGTTATTTTATACTATATCTGGTTTGATAATGCCCTGGAGATGGATGCGCACTTGATCTACCATCTCTCCATCAGAAATGGAAATGATACGTCCTTCAACGTATTGCTTATCCACCCATTCTTTTATCCTGGTAACCCCCTCGTGATTTTTAGGAATTTGCTTATCTCCTTCCAATCCGAAAAAGATATTAATCCATTGAGCAATCCCGGCTGCACCGGATTTATCGGTAACGGAAACACCGATAGGCCTGTTTAAAAGCTTTTTTGTATCAAAGATATTGTATATTTCTTCATTTTTCAATAATCCATCCGAATGGATACCTGCACGGGTAATATTGAACTCTGAACCTACAAAAGGCTGCGTTGGGGGAATTGCATATCCGATCTCATTTCTGTAATAATCGGCAATTTCTGTAATTACCGTGGTATCGATGAGTTCATCGTTACCCCGTAAGGCGAGATATTCAATTACCAGGGCCTCTATAGGTGTATTTCCGGTACGTTCTCCCAAACCCAATAAGGTACCATTGATTCCACTGCATCCATAAAGCCAGGCAGAGGTGGCATTGCTTACCGCCAGGTAAAAGTCATTATGGCCATGCCATTCCAGATACTCTGAGGGAACACCCGCAAAGTGGTTAAGTCCATAGATAATACCTGGTACGCTGCGGGGCAATGCAGCCCCGGGATAACTAACGCCCATTCCCATAGTATCACATGCACGAATTTTTATAGGAATTTTACTTTCCTTTGATAATTTCATAAGTTCCTTAGCAAAGGGAACGACAAAACCATAGAAGTCGGATCTGGTAATATCTTCAAAGTGGCACCGAGGGGCAATCCCCTCATCCAGAGCAGCCCGTATAATATCCAGGTACATCTCCAGCGCCTGCTTTCTATTTTTATTTAACTTTAAATAGATATGATAATCTGAAGAAGAGCATAAAATACCGGTTTCTTTGAGCCCCATTTCCTTAACTAATTTGAAGTCACTCTTTACAGCCCTAATCCATCCCGTAACTTCCGGATATTTATAACCCTTTTCCAGGCATTTTCTTACCGCTTCCTGATCCTTTGCATTATACAGGAAAAATTCACACTGGCGGATAAGACCGCTTTTACCACCCAATTTGTGAATCAAGTCAAAGAGATCCACAATTTGTTTAACGGTATAGGGTGGCCGGGATTGTTGCCCATCTCTAAAGGTCGTATCCGTAATCCATATCTCATCAGGCATATTCATCGGGTTGAGCCGGTAATTAAACGGTATCTTGGGAATTTTATCGTAGGGAAATACATCTCGAAAGAGATTCGGTTCTGTCGAATCTTGCAATTGAAAAATATACTCTTCGGGTTCTAATGTTTTGCGGAATTTATTAAATCGAAGCATCTACAATTTCCCTTAATAAATATTTTTAAAAATAGAGAAAGACTTCATGGATGGGCTAAACTTCAAATTTTAAATACAACATTTTTACAAGTCAAGTGAAATGATAGAAAATTCGAGAAATATTCTTTTTAAATTTTCCCAGGAGGTTATGGCAGATTGACATTATTGGGAAAAATTAGGATACTATTGCGATTCAATGCTTAAGGAACCAAGCAAGTGTTTTTAAGCTTACCTTTTAAATCTCTTCTTTGAATAAAATTTTAAATTTATGGAACCAAATAGCTAAATTATTGTTTCCTACTATCTAGAAATTTCAATTCTATAGTATTATTTTCTTATTCGGTAAAATATTTTATCCAGGTTTATTGAGTTAAGGAGGGGTATATGGTTTTACATGCTGGTAATTATCACTTGACACCAAGTTCAGGAAAATTATGCGTCTATACATTCAAAGAAGGATTCCTTAGTGCAGTAGCTCACGACTTATTGATTGAGGTAACCGATTTTATTATTAACCTGAATATTCCTGCTTCTGGTTCGGCAAGTGTAGAGGCAGAAATAAAGGCAAATTCACTGAAAGTAATCTGTGCAATGAAAGACGGACAGCGCCAGCCAGACACATTAAAAGAAAAAGACAAAACAGATATTGAAGAGGCCACTCACAAGGATGTCCTCCATCCCACAAAATATCCTGCGATTAACTTCCGTTCTACAAGCATTACTCAAGAAAAAGAAGGTTGTTACCTCGTAAAGGGAGAATTAACCTTGCATGGAGCTACCCATCCTGTAGAGTTTAAAGCAAACACCACCACAGGGAAAGACTTAAAAGGCAAATTTACCATCTCTCAGAAGGATTACGGAATAAAGCCATACAAAGCTTTATTAGGAACTCTGAAGGTTAAAAACGAAATAGATATCACCTTCGATTTATCTTTAAGCTAAAAATTGACTTTATTTTTCAATAAAAAGCATATAAAATTTACATTTTAATTATCAAAATATCTGATGAAAGATAGAGGGTTCAGAATTTCTTATTAACAGGAGGAGAAAGGGATAACAGTGGAAAATAGTAGAAGAAAATTCCTGAAAATTGCATCTCACACCTTAGGAGGTGCTTTAGCTGCAGGTATAGTGGCCCCATTAGTTGGATTGGCAGTACATCCTTTAATGAAGGAAACGGTGTACGGAACTGAGAATTTTATCAATCTTGGTTCCTTGGAAGATTTTCCCGTTGGTGTTCCTAAAAAAATGACCATTACATCCTCAAAAATGGATGCATGGAATATTTTTGAAGGGTTAGTTATGGGGTCTGTCTGGGTAATCAGACAAGAGGATAATTCATTCAACGTATTTTCCACAAACTGCCCGCATCTTGGTTGTGGAATAGACTGGGGACAGGAAGAAAATAAGTTTTTATGCCCGTGTCATGGCGGTGTATTTGATGTGGATGGCAAGACCCTCGCAGGCCCTTCCCCACGCGACCTTTACGCATTTGAGACAAAGGTAGAAAACAATAACGTATTGGTGAATTATAAAAGGGTAATATAACTATCAGGATATTTTTTTTCTAAGGTGATTTAATCAATGGCAAATAAAATACGTGAATGGATAGAAGACAGAACCGGATTAAATAAATTTTTAAAAGTAGCCCTGGACGAACCTGTACATGGCGGAGCTAAATGGTCATATGTATTTGGAAGCGCACTGGTATTCCTTTTCGTCCTTCAGGCAGTTACCGGTATAGTAATGGCCAGTTTTTATTCTCCCTCTTCGACTTCGGCATGGGGAAGTGTCTATTATATTCAGGAAAAAACATCTTTTGGCTGGTTCGTACGTGGCTTGCATCATTATGGCTCAAGCGCCATGATTATCGTAGCTATCGTTCATATGTTCCAGGTTTTTATTTTCGGTGCATATAAAAAACCCCGTGAACTCAACTGGATATCCGGAGTAATTCTTCTTCTGTTTTTGATGGGTTTTGGTTTGACAGGCTATCTTCTACCCTGGGATCAAAAAGGATATTGGGCTACTCAGGTGGCTACCAATATCATAGGAACTATCCCTGTAATTGGCGATTACATCAAAGTGCTCCATCAGGGTGGTTCTGATTACGGAAACTTTACTTTAACCCGTTTCTATGCTCTTCATGTATTTTTGCTACCCATATCCTTACTCTTCTTCCTTGGTATTCATATAGCGCTTTTTCGTAAACATGGTGTAACTCCTTACTGGAAGATGAAAGAGAATGTATTAAAAAACCGTGTTGATCCATTCTGGCCAGATCAGGTATTTAAAGACATTGTATTTGCCATGGGAATATATGCTGTTCTCGTGGGATGGGTCTTTTGGAGCGGAGGCGCAGAACTTCATGCGCCGGCTGACCCGGCATCTAATTTTCTTGCCAGGCCAGAGTGGTATTTCCTGTTCTTATTCCAACTGTTAAAATATTGCCAGGGTAACCTCTTAATCGTAGGTACTGTTATTATACCAACACTGGCTATCATATTCTTGTTTGTGCTGCCATTTATCGACAGAAACACCTCAAGGTACCCATCGAAAAGAATACCATTTTTCAGCGCTGTATTCTCCGGATTAGCAGGAATCGTTGTTTTAACGGTTATTTCGATAGTCCACGACAACCATGATATACATATAATCCATCAAAAAGAGGATTCAGAACATCAATCGGCAAGGGCTATGAAACTTGCAGCCAAAGGTGTTCCACCCGGAGGCGGTAATTTGATCTTCCTGAATGATCCAATATATCTAGGGGAAAAGATTTTCAAGGAAAGTTGCATAGGCTGTCATATGGTGAAAGGACAGGGAGGAGATACTGCCCCCGATTTTACTGATTTTGGATCAAGAGAATGGGTAGTAGGGCTGTTAAAAGATCCCAAGGGTGCAAAATATTTTAAAGAATCAGGAACTATGCCTCCCGTTAAACTCCCTGATGAATCAATTTTTGATATGACAGAGTTTCTATTAAGCCAGTCAGGGGATCTTCTCAATAAAAATATTGATAGTATTGAAAGAGGAAAGGGTCTTGTCTTAAAAGGGAATTGTGCTATTTGTCATCCTATAGGCGATAAAGATGCAAAGAGGATTGCACCAAACCTGACCGACTATTTATCAGAAACCTGGTTAAAGGAATTCATTAAAAATCCTTCCGATCCAAAATTCTACGGTACAAAGAACAAGATGCCCGGTTTTGACAGGCTTACCGATAAGGAAATGGATGCGCTGATACAATATCTGTTTACGTTGTCAAAAGACCGAACACTAATTTCCCGGAATGAAATAAGCTCACAACCAAAGAAACGAACCTATATATTTGGCCTGTCATTTCCAAGAACAATGATGGACTTTAAAAATAACAGTTAATGTATAGGATAAGATATTTTAGTAATTTTACGCCACAAAGCCATCAAGGTACAAAGAACTGAGTATTTTGATGGCTTTGTGTTATTTCGAGTTTGCTCTTCGCCGGTCCAATTATCTTTAATTGAGACGAAACAGTTGAAATATTTCCACACCACGGCACCCTTCAAAAGGTAGGAATGCATTGCAATGCACCTCTACACCATTATATACTTATACTCCATAGCCTCTTAAACATGAATCGGATAATTTTCATATTATATCTTGACATAGCCTTTTTATATTGTATCATTAATGTGAATAATAATTCACATAAGAAATATACTATATGAGTACAGAAAAATTAGATACAGAAGTTAGGCAAAGCCAGATAGCACAAGCAGCCTTAAGTTTGATTGCAAGTTATGGTTTAAAAGGATTAAGCATAGCAAGGATAGCCCGCAAGGTCGGCCTTGTGCCTTCAGCAATATACCGACACTTTAAAAATAAGGAAGAGATGCTTGATGCCATTCTTCATCACATTCAAAAGAGGTTGCTCGATAATGTCGATATTGTATGTAACGAGACTCCTGAACCAATTGACCAACTCAGGCGGCTACTTATGTATCATGTTAAGCTTATTCGGGAAAACCAGGGAATTCTTCGCATTATCTTTTCTGAAGATCTCTACCATGGGCATCCAGAACGAAAAGGTAAGGTATACAATATCATAATAAACTATCTCAATTGCGTAGACAAAATTATTATCCAGGGACAGCAAGAAGGCAAAATACGACGAGACATAGGCCCGGCAACTATTTCCTTAATGTTTTTAGGTATCATTCAGCCATCGGCAATTCTCTGGCATATAAGTGATGGTAAGTTTGATGTAACAAGACATGCAGAAAAGACCTGGAAAACATTTAGTGAATGTCTCGTTATGAAATAAATTTTTTGTCTATTATGTGAATACCAATTCACTTATATAGTACAACTAAGAGGTAAGACATGAGAAAAAGTATAAAAATAATGATATTTTTGATACTCATAGGCATTATCACAGCAGCGCCAACATACCTGTATCTCAAAAATAAGTCACACAGCGATTCGAATATCATTCGTGTCTCCGGTAATATCGAGGTCACTGATGCCGAGGTGAGCTTCAAGATTTCAGGACGCGTGGATAAGCGTCTGGTGGATGAAGGTGAGTTTGTACAAAAAGATGAAGTGGTAGCCCTGCTCGATAGTTCAGATTTGAATAGCGAGGTAGAGATACGCCGTGCTGAACTACAAATGGCACAAGCAGACCTGGCTGAACTTGAAGCCGGTTCGCGTCCTCAGGAAATTGCTGAAGCTGAAGCAAAACTTGCAGCGGCAAAAGCAGATAAAATACATTTAGAGAGTGATTTTCATAGAGCGGAAAAACTATTCAAACAACAGGCGATTTCTGCTGAGGAATACATGCACTCCAAGGGAGATCACGAGGTTGCAGTGGCCCGATTACAGGAGGCCGAGGAACGTCTCAAATTAATTCGGGAAGGCCCTCGAAAAGAGCGGATAGAGCAAGCCCGTGCACAGGTTAAGCAGGCACGGGCAGCCCTTAAGCTAGCTCAGATACGTCTGAGTTATGCAAAACTAGCTTCTCCTCTTTCCGGTGTCGTTCTCTCAAAGAATATAGAACCGGGAGAATACGTTGCCCCTGGAACACCGATTGTCACGATTGGTGATCTTGAGAATGTATGGTTGCGAGCATATATTAACGAGACAGATTTAGGTCGCGTGAAGGTTGGTTATCAGGCAAATATAATCACCGATACCTATCCAGATACGATATACAAAGGCTCTGTATCATTCATTGCATCTCAGGCTGAATTTACTCCTAAAAATGTCCAGACAAAAGAGGAGCGTGTTAAGCTTGTTTATCGAATAAAGATCAATATCTCTAATCTTGGTATGGAACTAAAACCCGGGATGCCTGCTGATGCGGATATTATAATCCCAGATGCCATTATCAATAATCAATAGAAAGATGGGAATCTTCATTTGGTGCACCATTTATATATGATAAATATCATGAAAATGATTAAGACTACTCACCTTACAAAGAATTTTAATAATATCCGTGCTGTTGATGATCTCAGCTTCGATGTATTTGAAGGAGAAATTTTTGGGCTTGTTGGCCCCGATGGTGCCGGAAAGACGACTACCATGCGACTGTTGACCTCGATCATGGAGCCAACATCGGGTAATGCCTGGGTCGCTGGTCATCATGTGGTAAAAGAATCAGAGATAATCAAGGAGAAAATCGGTTATATGAGCCAGAAATTCGGTCTATATCCAGATCTCACTGTGATAGAAAATATCAATTTTTACGCTGATATTTATGGCATACCGCGTAAGAATCGTGAAAAGAAGATAAATAATCTCCTTACTTTCAGTAACCTAACACCCTTCAAGAAACGATTGGCGGGAAATCTTTCAGGTGGGATGAAACAAAAGCTGGGCCTCACCTGCACGTTAATTCACACACCCAAAGTCCTCTTTCTCGATGAGCCAACGAATGGTGTGGATCCGGTCTCCCGTCGCGACTTTTGGCATATTTTATACGGATTGCTCCACGAAAAGGTTACGATCTTCGTCTCAACTGCTTATCTCGATGAGGCTGAACGCTGTAATAGAGTCGGACTCATCCATAAGGGCAGGCTGCTTGCCTGTGGAACTCCGGATGAGGTAAAAAAGCTTATGCATGGAGCCATCCTTGAGATACGGTCATCAGAACCACGTAAAGCCTTGGCCATCTTGCGTGAGCAGTTACACGCTGACTCTGCAGGGATTTTTGGTGCTTCCATTCACCTGGTAACCCAGAATCTAGAAAAGTCAATAGTTCAAGTCGAAAAACTTCTTAGGGAAGCTGATCTTAAACTTAGTGGGATGAGGGCTATTAAACCGACACTGGAAGATGTATTTGTCTCGGTACTTGCCAAAGATAAGGAGTCCAACGATCGTGAAGACCATGGAAAATGACAAAGCCGTCATGGTAAAAGATCTAGAGAAGCGGTTCGGCAAATTCATGGCTGTAAACCGCATAAGCTTTGAGGTCGCCAAAGGAGAGATATTTGGCTTCCTCGGTCCCAACGGAGCTGGTAAATCCACAACGATTCGGATACTGTGCGGCATCCTTACACCAACGGGAGGTGCAGGAACAGTGGCAGGGTTCAACATCCGCACCGAAGCGGAAAAGATCAAGAGCCATATTGGGTACATGAGCCAAAGATTTTCACTTTATGAAGACTTAACCGTTGAGGAAAATATTAATTTCTATAGCGGCATTTACCACATCACTCCCAAAAAAAAGAAGGAACGGAAAGAATGGGTAATCGAGATGGCTGGCCTTAAGGAGCATCGCCATTCCCGGACGGCTATTTTATCGAGCGGTTGGAGGCAGAGACTGGCACTTGGTTGTGCAATCCTTCATGAACCACCTATACTATTTCTCGATGAGCCAACATCCGGGGTCGACCCCATCAGCCGCCGTCAATTCTGGGATCTGATTTATGAATTATCTGGCAGAGGTATTACCGTATTTGTTACTACCCATTATATGGAAGAAGCCGAATATTGTAATCGAATAGGTCTTATCTATCGTGGTAAATTGATTGTCATCGGAACTCCAGAGATGCTTAAGACAGAATGTATGCAAGAGGATGTTCTGGAAGTTCTGTGCGAACGGCCTCAAGATGCAATGGTCGAAATTAAAAAGGTTGATGGTGTCAAAGATGTTACCCTCTTCGGCAAGGGATTGCACGTCATAGCTGAGGATGGCGATACTGCTGCATCTGCAATCAGCCGTTTGCTTAGAGACAAAGGCTATGGAATTCCACCTGTTGAAAAGATCGATCCTTCGCTTGAAGACGTATTTGTGTCCCTTATAGAAGCCCATGACCGGGCGGAGCAGCTTCAGCAAGAGAGTACAATGATGAAATTATGAGAATCTAACAGGAAATGGTGAATTTATATGTTTATTTCTGTTTAACTTATCTGAGCAATTATGTTCATAAAACTTTTTATAAGGAGAAAATATAGTGAGAAATAAAAATATATTCGATGCATTAACTATCTTAGCAATTTTATTTACGCATATTCTTTTTCTGTCTAGCTCTATTGGATGTTTAGCACAAAGCCATACTCATATATCAGAATCTCACGAAATAAAGGGAAGTAAAACAATAAAATTCCCTATTCCCCAACCGTTAAAGGTAGAACACGAAGAACTTCATGTGGAACTTGTAAAAGCTACCAAGGCAGGTGGCAAGACAGGAGATGCGGCAAAGGCTGTTGCAGAGATCTTACATCCACATTTTGTAAAGGAAGAGGAATTTGCCTTACCACCGCTCGGTTTATTATCCCATGTAACAAAAGGAATAGTTACAGCAGAAATGGAAGATGTTCTTACAATGACTGATACATTAAAAGCGGAACTTCCCCGAATGCTTCAAGAACATACAGCAATCATTGATTCCTTAAAGAATTTAATAAATGCAGCAAAGGGAGAAAAGAAGACGGAATATGTACATTTTGCAGAGAAACTCATATTGCATGCACAAACTGAAGAAGAAGTTTTATATCCAACTTCTCTTTTGATTGGTGAATATCTGAAATTGAAACTGAAGAAATAATGCAACAATAGGTATTGAGAATCTGTCCGAAAATTCAAAATGTCATTCCGTCAACAAAGAAGCGAGAAATTTCTCCCTGTATAGATCCAAAATTCTTTAATTCTAATAGAGACAGGTTTCAAACGTGTCTCTACCTCCGCTTCATTCGGAATGGCAGTCCTTGTTTTCTGATAGTCCCTTGTTTTTCCTAATAAGAGTTGAGAAGATGAAGTTATTTCGAATCAGGGCCGTTGCCCATAAGGAATTTATTCATATTGCGCGTGACCCAAGAAGCCTTGGTATGGCCATCGCCATTCCACTCTTGCTGCTGGTACTCTTCGGTTATGCTTTGACACTTGATGTGGATAATGTACCCATGGTAGTATGGGATCAGAGTGAGTCTCAGATAAGCCGGGAATTCATAAGCCGTTTTAGAGGTTCTCACTACTTCTCACTCAAAGAGTTTGTACACAGCTACCGGGGAGTAGAACAGGCTATCGATTCCGGTAAGGCCTTTGTAGCCCTCATAATCCCGACAGATTTTGCAAGACGCATTGAGCGCGGAAACCCCGCTCCTGTACAATTCATTGTGGATGGAAGTGATTCCAACACTGCCACGATCGCGATTGGATATGTAGATGCAGTCGCCCAGACTTACTCACATGAAATCGCCATTCATGAGATTCAGAGGATAGGAAGAAAAGAACTTCAACCACCGATTGATATACAGACCCGGGTTTGGTTTAATGCCAACCTGGAGTCAAAAAACTATATTATTCCTGGCCTTATCGCTGTAATTATGATGGTAATCGCTGCACTTCTTACCTCATTAACGGTAGCCCGTGAGTGGGAACGAGGCACTATGGAACAGCTTATCTCCACACCCGTAAAGAGCCAGGAACTGATCATTGGAAAGCTTGTCCCTTACTTCGCTATAGGGATGTTTGACGTACTTTTATCGGTGCTCATGGGAGAATATCTTTTTCAGGTTCCGCTCCGTGGTAACATTGCCTTGCTTTTTGGTATGGCAGCAATCTTCCTGGCAGGTGCCTTATCATTGGGTATGGCAATCAGCATACTTACCAAAAGTCAACTTCTCGCCAGCCAATTAGCAATGATATTGACGTTTTTACCCTCATTTTTATTATCAGACTTTATGTATGCAATTAGTAATATGCCAAAAATAATCCAGATAATTACCTATGCAATTCCGGCAAAATACTTTGTGACTATACTAAAAGGTATTTACCTGAAAGGTGTAGGTTTAGAGATTTTGGCGCTCGAGGCAGGACTCTTGATTATGTTTGGTATAGCCATGATAATTTTGGCTAACATAAAATTCAAAAAAAGGTTACCATAATACTATGTATGAGCGCATTAAACATATGCTCGTGAAAGAGTTTATTCAAATATTCCGCGATCCAAAGATGAAGGGAATGATCTTCTTAACGCCGATCATTCAAGTGCTTGTATTCGGTTATGCCGTAACGACCGATGTGAAGCACGTTGCCATGGCGGTCTATGATCTCGATAACAGCGTAGCTAGCCGTGAACTTGTGGACCGATTCGTGAAGTCGGGCTATTTTGATGTCGTAGAATACATAAACAAAGAAGGCCGTGACCGTGACTTGATAGACCAGGGTAAAATTCGGGTCGTCCTTCGCATGAACAAGGGCTTTGAGGACGATTTAAGGGCAGGACGAACTGCACAACTGCAGGTGATCATAGATGGAACCGACTCGAATACAGCAGGGGTTGTACTTGATTACAGCGCAAAAATTGTTGGACAATTCTCACAAAAGATTTTCATTACAAGGTATACTCAAATAAAAGGTCCTGCCGAAAGGGCTGCTCGGGTAGAAATGCAGACGCGGGCATGGTTTAACGAAAACCTGGAAAGCCGTAATTTCTATGTACCAGGTGTAATTGCGATCATTGTGATGCTTATCACCTTAATGCTCACCAGCATGGCGATTGTACGTGAGAAGGAGATAGGTACGATAGAACAAATTCTGGTTACTCCAATCACACAAACAGAATTTATACTTGGCAAAACCGTACCCTTTGCCATAATAGGTATTGCTGATGTAATCATAATTACCCTGATTGGGATATTTTGGTTTGAAGTACCGATACGAGGCAATCTCTTTATACTCCTTATCGCCACGGCCCTTTACCTTATGACAACACTTGGCATAGGGCTCTTGATTTCAACAGTCAGTAAGACGCAGCAGGAGGCTATGATGAGCGTTTTCTTATTCTACTTCCCTGCGGTACTCCTTTCGGGATTTATGTTCCCCATTGCCAATATGCCAGCAATCGTCCAGTGGCTCACCTATTTGAATCCACTCAGATATTTTCTGGTAATCGTCCGGGGCATCTTCCTCAAAGGAGTGGGTCCAAACATTCTATGGCCACACATGGTTGCACTTGCTATAATGGGTATAGTAATATTATGGATAGCAGCAAAAAGATTCAGAAAGACTATTGTTTAAATATCAGAAAGAGGAAAAAAATGAGTTGGATTTGTCCGCATCAGATAAATGATGAATGTGCCCGGTTAAGGAAAAAATGCCAACCCTCACAAAAAGGTTGTGTATTGGAAGGCGGGGTTAAATTTATCGATTATCAGAGAAATAGCGAAAATACAAAGGATTTAAGAGAGGAAAAGAGACAGGATAATAAGGCAGATTCCCACAGAATTCAGAGAAGACAACGAAAAAACAAGAAATAGATTACTGAAACAAATAAAGAGCAAAGTATGCTGGCATGTATCCGGACACAACTAAGCACATCATTAAAGCGATTTTCACCTGATAAGAGTATACGCTGGCTCATGAACCGGCAAATATCTGAATCAGCTATTCTTGCCGGGATAGCTATTTTTGTGGGTCTCACCAGTGGAGCGGGTGTATGGCTCTTCAAGCAAATGTTTAGTTTAATATACCAGACTGCGTTCGATGGACTAGGTTTGCCTTGAGATCTTCTGGCGCACAGGAAGATTATTCTTCAGCAGCTCTATAACAGCACACAGTGGCTTGAGTTTAACAGGATAGGCATCATCTTAGGTCACACCTGGGTAATTGGATGATTATTCTTGTTCCAACTATGGGTGGTCTTGCTGTTGGGCTAATCGCCCATTTTCTCATCGGCAAAGAGTGCTACCCTGGGATCAATGTTTGGACAATTATCGCGTCTTTCCGACAATCTTGTACGCTCACTTGTTGCAGCGGGTGCGGCAGGGGGAATTGCTGCGGGTTTTAATGCACCAATTACCGGAGTATTTTTTGCATTAGAAATTATTGTTGGAGAACTAGGTGTTAGTGCATTCGGTGTTGTTACATTAGCTTCGGTAGTCTCATCGGTGTTCACACAGGGTGATCGGGACCACAACCTGCATTCCACATACCTGAACATGCATTTAATTCAGCATGGGAATTACCCTTCTATTTGGGGCTTGGTATACTGGCCGGGTCTAGCGCAGCATTCTATATCTATTTACATCATTTCACACGAAATACCTTTGAAAAATGGCGAATTCCACGATGGCTAAAGCCCGCAATAGCTGGTCTCTGTATATGAATTAGCTTTAACCCGCCGCACAGCTATTCGGCATCAACACATAAGCGTACCCTGATAAAACACAACCATTTCTCAAATCATCGAAAAGCAATACTGGTATTTCTAAACAACGACTTATGATAAACCGATGCAGGATCTCTTAACGTTTCATCGGACTGGTTTTGTGATGTGATATCCTGAATCGTACCGTAGATACGAATAACCCGGCCCTGTTCCTTTCCCCATATAGGCTGAGCGAAATCACGCAACCATCGGCTTTCACCATTTTTAGCAATGATACGAAACTCACTTACATGGGACTGGCCTGAGAGCAGATTATCAAGATGCTTCATAAAGATGTGAATATCATCTGGATGAATAAGGCTAAGCCAACCTCCACGGATATTTACCTCTTTCAGAGTATATCCGGTGATATGGGTAAAAGATTCAGTTACACATTCATATACCAGGGTATTGTTAGATTCTAACCGGCAATCATATGCATACCTGGAGATATGTTCGTAACGTTTATAGAAGGAACGAAGATCTTCTTCAAAATAATTCATTGGAGATAGGTAAAATACCACATAATATTTTCAAAAAGAATTAGTATTAGCAAATAGCATACTGAATCCTCGTGATTACATTCTCCTTTGAAGTATTATAGCATGTTGTAATATTATTTAAAGAAAAATATTTCTTTGTGAAATTGTTTTGTATAACAAACTGCTATACCATATGCTTCTATGGAAAAAAGGAATATCGTAGGAAGCAATATAAGAAGATTTAGATTAGATGCTGGAATTACTCAGGAAGAACTTGCCCTGATAAGCGGTCTATCACAGGGTTATATAAACCAATTAGAAAATGGCAGGAGAAATTATACGCAAAAATCGCTAGAACTCATCGCACATGCCATGTCAATACCGTTGATAGAGTTCTTTAAAGAAGAAGAGAGCAAGCAGGTTTCTTTTGTTGCAGAAAAAGGCGATAATTACCAAAAGAAAAGCCCTAATAAGAGAGAATTTTTCCAACTTTTAAGTGATTTACCGGAACACATTATTGACCACTACCTCACTCTTCTAAAATTAGAACGTGAATTAGTAATCAAGAATAAAAAAACTGCATTGTAGTAAACATACTATTCTTCTCATATTTAATACCCTTCATGGTATCCATAAAACAAATCTTTTCGTATTATCCTATATAAGCGCTATTCCCCCTTTAGTAAAATAAAATACGAAGGATTCGTGCACAATCGCTTTTTACTCTTCACTTTTGTACTTTTTTAACAACAGCTTTCCCATATCAACAGCAGACAGAGGGTGACTGTAAATATATCCTTGTATTTCGTTACAACAGATCTGGTGCAAAAAAGCTAATTGCTCTTTGTTTTCAACACCCTCAGCAATTACCTTTAATTTAAGACTTTCTGCTATGGCAATAATAGCGGTAACAATTGCTGCATCATCCTGGTTCGTAGTAATATCCCGCACAAATGATTGATCAATCTTAATCGTATCTATGGAAAATCGTCTTAAGTAACTGAGAGAGGAATACCCCATGCCAAAGTCATCAATGGAAAGTCGTATTCCAAGTTCCTTTAGTTCACAGAGCACTTTGAGGCTTGATTCAATATTGTGCATAACAATGCTCTCGGTAATCTCCAGCTCTAAATATTTTGGATCAAGACCGGTTTCTTTTAGCACGCCTGCAACCATGCCTACAAGATTTTGTTGCTTTATTTGACGTGCCGAGAGGTTTACCGAGACACGGAGTGTAGGAAAGCCTGCATTATGCCACGCTTTGGCCTGAGTACAAGCTGTAGTCAGAACCCATTCACCAATAGGTATAATAAAACCTGTCTCTTCTGCAATGGGAATAAACTTAGATGGATAGATCATACCGAGGTCGGGATGCTTCCAGCGTACAAGGGCCTCTACACCAATAATTTGCTCTGTATCCATATCTACCTGCGGCTGGTAATATATCGAGAGTTCTCCCCTTTCAAGCACTTTTCGCAAGGAGTTTTCCAGCATCATTCTCTCAAAGTTATTACTATTCATGCTTTCCATGTAGAACTCGAAGGTGTTTCTGCCCTGCTCTTTCGCATGATACATCGCAGTATCAGCCTTTTTGATCAGCATACTAGCATCATCGGCGTCAATGGGATAGATACTTACACCTATGCTCGTAGTGGTGTGAATCTCGTATCCTTCAATCTGGAAAGGTTGGTATAATACATCAAGGATCTTCTGCGCAACAATAGCAGCATTCTTTGCGTGAGCAAGGTCAGGAACGACAACAATAAATTCATCGCCACCCATACGGACAATGGTATTGCTCTCACGCATACATCGTGTCAGGCGCTCCGCAACAGCCTTCAACAGTAAATCACCCATGTGATGTCCCAGGGTATCATTGATGGTTTTAAAGCGGTCCAGATCAAGAAGCATAACAGCAACCATATGCTCATTCCGTTTTGCCTGCATAATAGCTACTTCCAGACGGTCTTGTAGCAAAATGCGGTTAGGCAAATTGGTAAGGGCATCGTGGTAGGCCATATGATTAATAAGAGATTCCGATTGCCTTCGCGCAATTGCGTTCCCTATAATCTCCGCCGTAATACGAAGCAGGGCTAAATCTTCCTCATACCGTGAACCGGTAGTCAGGGCATTATCGAAACCTATAAATCCAACTAATCTCTTTTCAGCATATACCGGTAGCGCCAACAACGATTTGATAGCATATTTCTCTAATACCTCCTTTTCAGCAACAGCCTCCGGAGACATTTTGGAAACATCGGGGATATGAATTACATCGCCAGTATGTAACTTTTCCATTAACCAGGGAAATTTTGAAGTAGGAAGATTCTGAAGATTTTGTATTTTGGAGTTAATCTCCTTAGCACACCACTCATGGGTATTGTCCATAATACCACCTTTGTCACGGAACTGAAATAAGTAAACTCTATCCGCTTCACTCAATAGACCTATATCAGCCAACGAAACGGAAATAGCATTATTGAAGTCCGAAAGAGCAACAAATCTTGTAGAGATGCTGGCTACCGTTTTTTCAAAATCTATTCTCCGCCTGAGGGCCTCATCTGCCTGTTTTTGCTCAATAAACTTGCCGATCTGCCCACCGATAGACATCATCATCGTAAGAAGGTCTTCGTCGGGTTGTTGTACCTCGTGGCTAAAAAACTCAAGAACACCTAATATTTCATTCCTGGTAAAAACAGGAAAACCAAAAGCCCCATGTAAGTCTTCTTTAGCAGCAAGCGCAGCCCGAAGAAAGCTTGCATCACGGGCAATATCGCTGATCCATATGGGTTTGCTGGAAGCCCAAATTTTTCCCGGCAATCCAGTACCAAAGGAAAAAACAATCTGCCGACTCAATGCCTTAAACCCTGGTACCTCCACGAAAGGCCTATGCCAGATTTCAATACAACGTAACACGTTAGTTTTCTGATCTATAGTCCAGAAAATACCTATATCCCATCCCAAACTCTCACACACAGCCTGAATGATTTTGGGGATAACTTCATCAATGGCGATTGACTCTACCAATACACGAGTTGTAGCGTATTGTAAGCACAAATGTCGTTCAACTTTTTTACGATCAGTAATATCTTCCTTAATCGCAATGAAGTTCGTAATAACACCGTCAGGATTTTTTACCGGGGAAATAGATGTCAGTTCCCAATAGAGTTCACCATTTTTCTTCTTGTTAATAAATTCTCCCTGCCATTTATTACCAGAAGTGATTGTATTCCATAATTGTTTATAGTTTTCATATGGAGTTTTACCGGATTTCAAAACGCTGGGATTTTTTCCCATAATTTCTTCGCTCGTATACCCTGTTAATTTCATGAAATTGGCATTGACATATTCGATTTTTCCCTCAGTATCAGTAACGATAATCGAATTTGAAATTTGTTCGATAGCATTTGATAACTTACAAAGCTCCTCCATATGCTTACGTTCGGTAATATCCTGAACTATTCCATTCACCTGAACCACCATGCCCGTATCATCAAGGATAACTTCTGCCTGGCCATGGACAATGCGTACAGAGCCTCCCGGTAGAACAATGCGATGCTCAATACGGTAAGGCTTTCCCCTGGATAATGCCTCATCAAGAGATTGCTTTACCAGTACTCTGTCATCAGGATGAACGGAATTGAGATACGCCTCACAGACCCCATCAATTGTCTGTGGAGCGAAACCAAAGATGCGATACATCTCGTCTGACCAATACGTTTTATTCTCCCTCATATTCCATTGCCAATTCCCCAGATGGGCGATTCGTTGTGCATTGGCAAGACTGGCCTCGCTTTTCCGAAGCGCCTCTTCTGCTTC
>NZ_SZPP01000024.1:0-47818 GCF_030263775.1 Candidatus Jettenia sp. AMX1 | reverse complement strand
AGAGCGGTCGGTGAAGGCTCATGAGACAAGACCTGATGGAAGGGCGCTATCGGCAGGCACCGGGTATCAATCAAGCTTCCGTTATGGATCACAACAGAGTATTACCAGAGATTGGTCCATGCCCATGCATCAATTGGATAGTCTGTTTCACAAAGCGAAGATTGGTATGAAGTTTGTTTTTGGTTTTGAGGCAGATAATCATGGCATCAACACAGTGCCAAAGGAGACCCTGGTAAAGATTACTAAGGCAGAGGACGGTGGTATTGGAGGTAAGGGGCTATGGGATCCGGCAAAGACAGGGTATACCGCTGGCAATGAGAATGATTTCATGAAAAAATACCTGAGCGGAGAATTAATAAAGGTGGAAAAAGCGTAAGGTAAATTTTGTAAAATATGATAACGAGCTAGCAGATGGTTATAATACATCGGTTAGCTCGTTTAATTTAGATTTTTTTCATTCATTTTGTATAAAGGGAGAAAAAAGAATTTATGAAGAGATATTTGATTTCTGGTATACTCTCGTTATCGGTGATTGCATTTTCATATAGTTCATTAACTTGGGCTCAAGAAGAAAAGAAGGCTTTAACAGCAGAAGAGATTGCTGAAGCACAAAAGAAGTTGGAAGAGGCGCAGCAGAAACTGAAAAAGACTGTTAAAAACCTGCCAAAGGTAGAGAATGCAGGTTCTATTACGGGTGTAGTTACTTGTCAAAAAATGAGGAATAATGCTGATGCCGTAGTATATATTGAGAAAGTAGGAGAGAATAAATTTCCTCCTCCTGCTGAGCACGCAGTTGTTGATCAGCTTAATCTTACCTATGTACCCAGGGTTGTGGCATTACAGAGGGGTACTGTAGTAGACTTTCCCAACAGTGATGCGGTACGCCATAATGTGTTTTCACCTCCAACGGCAGCTTTACAGTTTAATTTGGGTACCTATCCTACAGGTGTTGTAAAAGAGGTATCTTTTGATGTTATTGGTGAGACGCCTCTGCTCTGTAATGTTCATGCTGAAATGGCAGGCTATGTTGTGTCTTTTGATAATCCTTATTTTGCAGTTACAGATAAGGATGGAAACTATACAATTGAAGGTGTTCCTCCAGGAAACTATGTACTAAAGACCTGGCATGAAAAACTCAAGGAGATGTCTCAGGATGTGACGGTAGAGGCAGGAAAAGCCACTACGTCAAATTTTGAGTTAAAGAGAAGAAGATAAGCTTAACAATGTAGATTATTTACCCAGAATGCGCTGCTATAAGAATTCCAGTGAGGTAGCAAAATACTTCACTGGAATTTTTTTTGGTTTAAGATGGAAATATAAAGAGGATGGAAGCGCCTTATATACTTTCAATTCAAGTCGGCAGACCTAAAATTGTTACCATAGAGACGGGTTCGCTTGTTAGCGAAAATTCTTGGGTAACCGGATTTTTCAAAGAACCTGCAGAAGGGAGGATTTGGTTAGGCAAGTCAAATCTTTCAGGTGATGGTCAAGCTGACCTGAAACATCACGGTGGTGCTGATAAGGCAGTTCTTGGATATTCTGCTGATCACTATATCGCCTGGCATAATGAAATCGTAAGTGTTAAATTACCCTACGGAGCATTCGGAGAAAACTTTACTGTGAAGGGGCTTACCGAAGAGTCTGTTTGTATCGGTGATATGTATGCTATTGGAGATAGCCAATTACAAGTTTCTCAACCTCGGCAGCCATGCTGGAAGATATCAAGCAGATGGAGGATTCAAGATTTAGCAGAAAGGGTTAAACTCAGTGGTCGGACAGGTTGGTATTTTAGGGTTATCCATGAGGGATTTGTCGAAAGAGGCCTTCCACTAATCCTTCTTGATCGGCCATTTCCACAGTGGACTATTGCTTGTGCCAATAAAATTATGCATAGCCGGTACGAGGATAAAGATGCTGCTGCTGAACTTGCTTCTTGCCGTCTTCTTTCAACGAATTGGCGTGCAACATTGTCTGGTAACTAAGGTTAATAGTAAGTTTACATTTGACAAAATCAATAAGATGCTCATATAATTGCTAATCTATAGATGCTTTGTACATTAAAATTACTGTAAATATAAAATTTATCATAAGATTATGATTCAAAGGCGGAAAACAAGGGTAGTGAATATTGGTGGTGTATTAATTGGCGGAGAAAATCCAATCTCTGTGCAAACTATGACTAAAACCCACACAGAGAATATTGATGCTACGGTTCAGCAAATTAAGGAGCTTGAGGCAATAGGATGTCATATCGTACGTGTTGCAGTACCTACTATTGTTGTGGCTAAATGTCTTGGTGCTATTAAAAGGCAGATACAAATTCCAATCGTTGCTGATATTCACTTTGGTCATCATTTAGCATTGGAATCTATTGCGCAAGGGGTTGATAAAATACGAATTAACCCTGGAAATATGAAGGATAAAGAGAAGCTGGAAGAGGTTGTACGTGCTGCTAAAGATAAGGGCATTCCAATTCGTATTGGAGTTAATTCAGGATCTGTTCGTGGTAATGAAGATAAACACGAGGATTTAACAATGTTGATGGTAAAAACAGTCCTGAATTATTGTGAGCATTTTGAATCAATCGGATTTAAGGATATTGTATTATCTCTCAAGGCTTCAGATGTTCCTTCAACCTTAAGCGCCTATAGATCTATAGCTGCCCTGTGTGATTATCCACTGCATTTAGGTGTTACCGCTGCAGGGCCGCCAAGCCTTGCTACTATTAAATCAGCTATTGGTATTGGAGCGTTACTTTCTGAGGGTATTGGGGATACCTTAAGGGTTTCTTATACTGGTGCATCCGAGCTAGAGATTAAGGCTGGTTATGATATTCTTGAAGCGCTTGGCCTTTATAAAAGCGAAAAGACAGAACTTATATCTTGTCCTACATGCGGTCGTTGTGAGATCGATTTAGTAAATATTGTAGAAAAAGTTAGGCAGCGTTTACCAAAGGATAAAAAACATCTCCAAATAGCGATTATGGGTTGTGTTGTTAATGGCCCTGGCGAAGCGCGTGAAGTTGATATCGGTATTGCTGGAGGAAAGGGATTTGGATTCCTTTTTAAGAAAGGTGAGAAGGTGCGGAAAATACCGGAAGATCGTATGGTAGAGGAACTCCTGGAAGAAATTGCCCAGATGTCCTAAAATGAAAAATATTGTTATTCTTGGTTCTACAGGCTCGATTGGTAAAAACACTCTTGAAGTTGCTCGAAATTTAAAAGACAAGTTTCGAGTTATCGGTCTCTCCTCAAATTCACGATGGGAATTGCTTTCCGATCAAATTGAAGAATTCAAGCCAACATATATTGCCTTAAACGATAGCAAATTAGTTGAAAAGATAAAAGGTCGCTTTCCAAACAATAATGTAAAAGTAATTACGGGAAGCAATTGTTTGGAAGAAATTGTTCAAAAAAAAGAAGTAGATATTGTGGTTTCTGCTGTGGTAGGCGCAGTGGGTTTGCCGGCAGCTATTGCAACTTTACAACAGGGGAAGATTCTTGCGCTGGCTAATAAGGAATCACTTGTTATGGCCGGGCATATAGTGATGTCGTTGGCAAAAAAAAATCAAATTTTACCCGTAGATAGTGAGCATAGCGCAATATTTCAATCTCTTCAATCTGGTAAGCCGGGTGAAATCAAGCGTGTTATTATTACAGCATCAGGTGGTCCTTTTTACGATTATCCTCGAGAAAAGCTTTGTGATGTAAGTCCAGCACAGGCACTCAAACATCCAACTTGGCAAATGGGACAGAAGATAACAATAGATTCAGCTACTCTGATGAATAAGGCGCTGGAGATTATAGAGGCTAAATGGTTATTTGATCTGAAGATAGAGCAAATTGATGTCGTGATACATCCGCAATCAATCATTCATTCTATGGTGGAATTTTGTGATGGGTCGGTTATTGCGCAGATGGGTATGCCTGATATGAAGGTCCCGATTCAATATGCTTTAACATACCCTGAAAGAAAGGCTTTGAGTGTAAAATCATTCGATTTATCAAGTATAGGGAATCTTACATTCAAAAAGCCCGATATGGAAAAATTTCCGGCTCTGAAATTAGGGTATCAAGCCGCTCGGGAAGGCGGTACAATTGGCGCGATTCTTAATGCCGCCAATGAAGTTGCAGTTCAGGCCTTTTTGGATGGCCATATTCGATTTACCGAGATAGTATCTTATGTAGAAAAGATGGTAAATGATCATCACTTTATTAAAAACCCTTGTCTGGAGGATGTTTTAGCAGCTGATATCTGGGCAAGGCAGGAGATAAAAAATGCCTTATTTAAACGTATCAACTAATGTTATTCTTGTTATTATCGGCATCGGTTTGCTTATCTTTATTCATGAGCTTGGCCACTTCCTTATGGCAAAGAAGATAGGAGTCCGTGTATTCGCTTTCTCATTGGGTTTTGGGCCTGCGATATTAAAAAAACAATGGGGAGAAACTGAGTACCGGCTTTCCCTGTTTCCTCTTGGGGGTTATGTTAAATTGGCCGGAGAAGGTCCGGAAGAGGAAAAGACAGGCGCTTCTTGGGAATTCTCATCCAAGTCTGCCGGTCAGCGTGCCTCAGTACTTGTAGCGGGTGTAGCATTAAATGCTGTTTTAGCCTTTCTCGCTTTTATCGTTGCCTTTCAAATCGGTGTGCCTTTTATTACTCCGGAAGTAGGGCAAGTTATGCCCGGATGGCCAGCATGGGATGCAGGAATTCAGCGAGGTGATAAAATTGTTGCGGTTGATGAAGATAAAGATATTGATTTCGAAGATCTCTTTACGATTGTTGCCCTGAGCAGCCCAGCGACTGGTGTAAATCTTAAAGTTGAACGGGATAATAGGACTTTTGATGTAAATGTTATACCCAGGTATGACAATGAGAATGGTATACAGCGTATTGGTATCATGCCTGCAACGAGCCTGGAGGTTGATAAAATATTTGCATTTGAAAATAACAACTCCCCAGCCAGAGATGCTAATCTCCAGGTTAAAGATGTTGTGGTTGCTGTAAATGGTAAGCGAATTTCTACAGAAGATGAATTCCGGGAAGTAGAAGCGAGTAATCCAGGCAAAGAGATGTCTGTTACCGTATTACGAGATAATAAAGAAATAGAGTTAAAGGTGACACCTTCAAAAGCTACCCGATGGATGCTTGGTATTTCTTGTGCAAGTACGATTTTAGAAGGAGTAAAGGACGATAGTAGCGCAAGTAAGGCAGGCTTAAAAGAAGGAGATGAGATTCTTGAAGTCAATTCTAAGCCTGTTACAGGATTTACTGACATTAAGAATTTAGTTATAAATTCAGAAGAAGAAACCTGTGTCTTTACCATGAAAAGGGATGGCATCGTAACCTTAATTTCTGTCCCACTGAGTGATAGCAAAGCGAAAGAAGAGTTTCTTAATAGCATCACTCCTTTTTATGGGTTGAAGGTTGATTCTGTTGTTGAAGGATTTCCTGCAGAAAAGATTGGATTAAAACCAGGTGATAGAATTACTTCACTTAACGAGAATGAGGTAAAAGACTGGAACACTCTGCTTCAGATGATAATGGCGAGCCAAGGGAAGCCTATGGTGATTGAGTGGATGCGTGGTAATGAAAGGTTTGTATCTACCATAGAACCTCAAAAAGATGAAAAAAATGCTGTAGGAAGTATCGGAGTAAAATTTAGAGAAAAAACAGTAGTAAAAAAATACGGTCTGTTGGGTTCATGTGTCGTTGGCACAAAAAAAGCTGTCATTAATGTACAAAGACTTTATCTGACAATAAAAGGCTTTTTCTCCCAAAGACTTTCTCCAAAAAATGTCGGAGGCTTTATTTTGATTGCCCAGGCATCTTATGAATCGGCAAAAGTTGGTTTTGGCAAACTGGTCTACTTTTTGGGCATTTTGAGTCTCCAGCTTGCAATTTTGAATATTTTGCCTATTCCAGTACTCGATGGAGGCCATTTAATGTTCTTAGCTATTGAACGAATCAAAGGATCCCCTGTAAGCCAGAGGACCCTTTCCATAGCGCAATACATTGGTTTTGCTATTATTATTACCTTAGTTATTTATGCTACTCGAAATGACATCATGCGTTTGTTGACACTTTAAGTTTAAACACTCTGATTATTGAACAAGATTATTTTATTGTTCTTCTTAATGATTCATCCGAGATCCCTTTTTGGCAGTATGGATGTGTAGTTAACGCTTATAATTGAGATGGATACATAAGTTTGTCATTAAGATCATCTTCTAAGCCCGTTTTTATAATGCTTACGATCTTCGACAATTTTTCAATATTCATCATTGGATGTGTAGGAATCAACAATAATCTTCGGGAAAAATAGGTAGCATTCGGAAATGGGTCTTCATATAAATCATATCCTAAGTCATACATTCTATGGATTGGATTATGATAAGGTAATACGATCTTAATGCCTGTATCATTAATTCTTTTAAGAAAAGTTTCTTTCATATTTTTATTATCGAACAGAATAGGAAACTGATTGAACACGGGAACAGCGTATGGATGTAACTCTGGAATTTTAATTCCCTTTATCCCACTGAGCATGTCAGATAAGAAAATGCCGTGATCGAACCGTTTATTGAAAAGCTCAAATGCATGTTTAAATAATGTATATCCAATGCCTGCTTGAAATTTTGTGTAGGCGAAACTATGAAAATCAGCATGCAGGGTAGTGTTTTTTAATTTAGGGGTCAGATTATAAAAAACTGTGTAAAAGACGGGATATGCGGCAAAGGCTAATGCAAACAATCTGGCAGTAATGTTTAATTTTGAAATCAATCCTGGTTGTGGCAGTGAAGCACATTCTGTTTCAATGAATTTTGCAATGTCCTCTCTATCGGTAATAATACATCCGCCGGAAAGTGTAGAAAAGTTTTTTTCCTGATCAAAGCTATAAAAGCCGACATCACCAAAAGTTCCTGTCGGGCGTTGGTGAATGGTTGTGCCTAATGAAGATGTTGCATTCTCAACTACCAATAAAGATTTTTTTTGGGCAATATTTATTATAGCTTCCATATCAATAGGTAATCCAAACGTATGTGCAGGAGCTATGCAGAGGGTGTTTTCCTGTGTATAAGTATTAATAGATTGGATATCCATATTGAATGTTTTGAGGGAAATATCACATAATACCGGCTTCAATCCCGCTTTTCTTATAGCAATAACCAGAGAAGGGCATGTATATGCGGGAATAATTACTTCTGTTTTCTCTGAGATATTCCTGATGGCCTTCAGGATGATATAAAAGGCGGTGATGCCTGAGTTGGTAAAATAACAATATTTTTTATTTGTATAAACCTTCATGGCTGATTCAAAGGTATTGATGGGCTGGTTAAGGGATACTAACAGCCCTTTTACTATATTTGGAAAAGAAACAGGCATACCGGCAGATGGGATTAACAATTTCATGACTATTCAAACCTCCCTGCGTGTAGTAAAAATGCATTGATGTTAAATTTGACAGAACAGCCGATAAGTATATATGCTATGCAATGAAACTCGTAGTTTTTTGAGATATCGGGAATATCTTCCATCTTGTAATCTTTATCGATGATTTCTATTGATCCGGATTAACTATTTCATTCTTTGCAGAATGTATGAGATTTTATAGGCGTAATTTTTCATATTATACTTCCTTATAAAGAGAAGTGTCTAAGAAATATTTATCGTAGTATTTTAAAAGTTGATTTTGCCAGAATCGATGGATGTCTTTACCGTAGTCTGATATGGTGATATTTTTAACAGTTATTAAGAACATTAATATCTCTTGAATTTTACTGGAAACTTATTTTAAGTTATGTATAGCGTGAGAAACTAATAATCCCCTTTGTCTTGCCTGCTGCCCAGATATACTCCCTATTCTGAAATACTTTACGTTATATGGAACAGACTGGTCAATTAAAGATTAACTCCGAAAAAGAACTCATTTCAAGTATTCAAATCTACCTCATGGATATTTTAAACACACATGGCGTTATATATGATGTGAATGGAAGCGTAATTAATGAAATTAATGCTTCATCGTATTGTAAGACGCTACGTTTTGTCAGTGAACGCAAAGACCTCTGTCAGTCCTATAGCTGGGAGTTATCAAAAAGCGCTATCCATTTTAAAAGGCCCTTTGAGGATGTTTGTCCAGGAGGTTTAACTCTTCTTTCAATGCCGATATATCTTTATGACAATACGGTAATTGGCGCACATTGTGTGGCGATTTCCAACCCCAGACGTTCAAAGTTCTGTATATATGATATTGCTGCTCATTTTAATATCGATGCTCATATCCTTTGGGATGCGGTAAAAAAAACACCTCCTATACTAAAACCGATCTTGAAGATAGCGAGGGGGCAGGTGTTTTCAACAACCGAATTACTATCAAAGATTTTTACCCACACATATGCCCTACAACAAAGGGAAGCTGCGATAGCAGAAAAATATCATTGTATTGAGGAGTTTTTTAAAAGTCAGAAAAAAGATTAAGTAGTCAGTGCTATTAAATTTATAGCTTGAAATTTCTATTATACATGCTAAACTTTCGGGTGATTTATATCGAATATTCTCATATTCTTACATGGATACAAACTCTCGTTGACAATGAACAATAAAACATACCTAATTTTATTGATTTAAAAAACTTACCTTTAGTGGGAGGATGTGCGTAATGAGAAGTATAGCATTACTTAACCAGAAGGGAGGAGTAGGGAAGACTACTACAACGGCAAATTTGGGCGCATGTCTTGCAATGCTGGGGAAAAAAGTGTTGATTGTCGATATGGATCCACAGGCCAATTTGAGCGTACATCTTGGGGTAGACATTTACAATCTAAAATGTTCCGTATACAACCTCATTAAGGGTGAATGTAAACCAGACGAAGTAATTTTACCTACCCATATTAAAGGTCTCGATATTATTCCTGCAGATATTGACCTCTCGGGCGCAGAAATTGAGCTTGTCGGTGTTGTTGGACGAGAGACGGTGCTAAAAGAACATTTGGGAAATGTATTAGACCGATATGATTATATTCTCTTTGACTGTCCTCCTTCTCTTGGCTTATTGACTCTTAATGTCTTGACGTTAGTACATGAGATGTTTATTCCCGTACAAACTGAATTTTTCGCATTACGAGGGGTGGGTAAGTTGTTGGATACATTTGAGGTTGTGAGAAAAAGATTAAATAATAATTTAGAGATTACCGGAATAATTCTTTGTATGTATATTAGTCGTACCCGACTTAGCAAGGAAGTTGTTGAAAAGGTTAAAGAACACTTTGAAGATAAGGTATTTAATACAATTATCAGGAAAAATGTGAAACTTTCAGAATCTCCCAGTCATGGTAAGCCAATTACATCTTATGCGCCTGATTCTTATGGTTCTGCAGATTACATGGCCCTTGCAAAGGAAGTCATACAGCAGGAAAATAACAGAAATCTTAATTTGTTGGAAATATAAGTTGTTTATTTTGATGATAAAAGGGGATATTTATCGTAATGCTAGAAGGTTTGGGAAGTGTGTTTCTGTCGTGAGTCTCATTAAAATATAATGTAAGTGATTGTAATATATTATTACGAGAAAATCTACATTAGGAGAAGATATGGGAAAGGGTAGTGTGCTTGGGAATGACCCATTGGGTTGGATGAAGATTGCAAATGAAAATAAAAAATTGCTTCCCTTAGAGAGCGAAAATGCCGTTGATCTGAATAATGAGAAAAGTAACCAGCAAATAGCAATAAAACAACAAATACCTGTTTCGGCAAACAGTAAAGAGATTTCAGATATTATAAAGATACAACAACCTATAAGTGAGGTTAATGATGATTCAGGCGGCATTATAATGCCTAAGCAAAAAGTCTTGATTGGACGTTTATATGAAAAACCTGCGGAAAAAGCAAAATCAATACAGAGTCGTGAGATTGTATTTCAAGGATCAAAGAACTATACCGAAACATCATTTTCTGGATCAAGAATACAACAGAAAAAGAAAGAATCAGAAATGAGCCGTGTACCCATTTCTACTTATATCATAATAGCCTATACAGCACTTATGCTTATTCTGGGATATCTTGTGTATAATGATCTTTCAAAACAGACGAGCAGGATTGAAGCAAGGTTGTTTGCTATTGAGAAAATGTTACGATTAAAGTAATGGTAAGTTAAGAATGTAAAAGCAAGAAGATTTTATGAACCAAAAGCTGTAAAGACGGGAAGAGACGGTTTTTTAGGCTCCCATTCTTTTGATTCTCATTTTCCGCAGTCTCAAAATAGTATATGATTTAAGGTGGTGTTTTGCTAATATTTGATCGTGGCATGTTCACCACGGAATATTTTTATCTCACCGTTATCTAACCGCAACATCAAGCCTCCGTTATTAGAAATATCGATTACCTGGCCAGAATAATCTTTACCACAATCGGCAATAGTTAACTTCTCTCCGATCGTAATACAAAATTCCCTCCATCGTTCAGCAATATACCTAAAGTGTTCGTCCTTTAAAATTAAATACCATTTGTCGATATCTTGAAGTAATGCAGTTGCAAGGGTCGTACGATCTATAAGCTCATTTTTTTCGATAGCTAAAGATGTTACCGGTAAACGTGTTTGTTTTGGTAACTCTTTTTCAGAGGTATTGACATTCAGACCTATACCAATTAAAAATATTGGTTGTTTTTTAGGTCTTTTTTCCAATTCTACCAATACACCTCCCACCTTTTTCCCATAGATTAAAATATCATTAGGCCATTTAATTACTGCCGGGAGCTTTAAAGTCTCGCGAATTGTCTCTGTGATTGAAACAGCTATAGTGCCGGTTAATAGGCATAAATGGTCTGGCTGGATAGTATGCCTTATTAAAATTGTAAAAAGCAACCCTTTAGATTTTTGGCAAGACCATAATTTGCCTGAACGTCCCCTTCCGTGAGTTTGCTCTTCTGTAAAAATTACCATGCCATTTTTAAAACTCCTATGGGCAATTTTTTTGGCAACATCCATCGTTGAGGTTATTCGGTCATGAATAACTACAGCACTTCCAATGATTTTTGTTTTTAATCCCTTAATGATTTCTTCGGAAACCAGACAATCTAGCATATATGCAAATAACTTTGTATCAAATTCTATTCAATTTTCAAGGTGAAATAGATGGATTTGGTCAAAAACATTAGGCTGACAATGTTTTTAATATATGTCATAAATAATTTAAAAGTCAACATTAAAGATAAACTAATTTTCTTTTAATCTTAAAGGTGTAAGATAATAAGTTTCTGTCATAGTGGCAGATATTGTTTAAAGCCAAGTTTCAACACTGCCACAATGGCATACCCAAGGTAAATATTTTTTGTTTTATATTGGATAATACCTATGAATATAACATTATAAACTTTAATTGGTTAAGGTGTTTTGTTGTTTGAAAGTATTTAACGGCATTATGTTTGCTAAGTTATGGTGAATCAAGTTAAGGTTTTTAAAATATATTTTTATTTCTTTATTATTATGAGAGTATAGATACTATTGAAAGGAGGTATTCAATGGCGAAGCAACTGGCCTTTAATGAAGAAGCAAGGGCCGCTATAGCTAGAGGCGTTACAAAACTTGCCAGAGCAGTTAAAGTTACTTTGGGCCCAAGGGGGAGGAACGCTGTATTGGATAAAGGATACGGGAGTCCTACGGTAACTAAAGACGGTGTATCTGTGGCCGAAGAGATTGAATTAAAAGATCCTTATGAAAATACAGGCGCTAGGTTAGTACGGGAAGCTGCATCAAAGACAAGTGATGTTGCAGGTGATGGTACCACTACAGCTACGGTTCTTACCGAGGCTATATTTCTGGAAGGTCTAAGGTGTGTAGCATCGGGCGCTGATCCCATGGCGCTAAATAGGGGGATGCAAAAGGCGCTAGGTAAGGTTGTAGAAAAATTGAAAGAAATGAGCAAGAAGGTCAAGAACCAGACAGAAGTTGCAAGTATTGGTTCTATTGCAGCAAATAATGATGCTGAAATTGGAAAGATGATTGCTGATGCAATGAATAAAGTTGGAAAAGATGGCGTTATTACGGTTGAAGAAGGAAAGGGTCTTGAAACTAGCGTAGAAGTGGTAGAAGGTATGCAGTTTGACCGGGGTTATCTTTCTCCTCATTTTGTTACGAACCAAGATTCCATGGAGGTTGAGTTTAAAGATCCTTACGTTTTGATTTATGAGGATAAAATATCTACTATTAAGGGATTAGTTCCATTATTAGAGAAGATTGCAAAGAGTGGGAAACCTCTTTTTATTATTGCAGAAGATGTAGAGGGAGAAGCATTGGCAACCTTGGTAGTTAACAAGCTCCGTGGTACCATTAGTTGTGCGGCAGTAAAGGCGCCTGGGTACGGTGATCGGAGAAAATCGATGCTTGAAGATATTGCTATTCTTACCGATGGTAAGGCAGTGTTTAAAGATTTGGGAATTCAGTTGGAAAGTATCGATATTCGTGATTTAGGGCGAGCGAAGAAGATTACCGTTGATGCAGATAATACAACTATCGTTCAAGGCGCAGGCGGTTCAGATGCTATTGCAGGGCGTATCAAACAAATTCGTAATGAAATTGATGCTACGACATCAGATTATGATAGAGAAAAATTACAAGAAAGGCTCGCAAAGCTTGCCGGAGGTGTTGCTCAGATTTTTGTCGGCGCTGCTACAGAGAGTGAGATGAAGGAAAAGAAGGCAAGGGTAGAGGATGCGTTGCATGCTACAAGGGCGGCAGTTGAAGAAGGCATTTTACCCGGCGGCGGTGTTGCGTTGTTAAGAACGGCAGAGTCTCTGGATGGTCTTAAGCTTGAGGGAGACGAGGCTATGGGGGTTGATATTGTAAGAAGTGCCCTGGCTGCGCCTGCAAAACAGATATTTAAGAATGCAGGTCTGGAAGGATCTGTAGTAGTCCGAAAGATATTAGAATCTAAAGATAAAGCATTTGGCTACGATGCAGAAAAGGAGGAGTACTGCAATTTACTTGATGCAGGTGTTATAGATCCGACCAAGGTTACGAGGAGCGCATTGCAGAATGCTGTAAGCATTGCAGGAATACTATTAACAACAGAATGTGTTATTACCGATATTCCTAAAAAGGAAGAAGAGAAGATGCCGGGAGGAATGGGCGGTGGTATGAGGGGAATGGGTGGTATGGGAGGCATGGGGGGTATGGGCGGTATGGGTGGTATGGGAATGTAGTTCCCGCGCTTTTATTTAGTGTAATGTTTAGAATTTTAATTGTTTTCTTGAGGAGGTTAAATGTAAAGATATGGTAAGTATCAAGCCATTAGATGATAGAGTAGTTATTGAGCCTATAGAAGCTGAAGAAAAAACGCAGGGTGGTATTCTGTTGCCTGATACTGCAAAGGAAAAGCCTATGAGGGGTAAGATTGTAGCTGTGGGTGAAGGAAGGATGTTGGAGAATGGGAAAAGGGCTGAGCTTTTGGTAAAAAAGGGAGACAAGGTGCTTTACGGAAAGTATGCGGGGACTGAGGTTGTTGTTGACGGTAAAGAATATCTGGTTATGAGGGAAAGTGATATTTTAGCCAAGATTGAGTAATGTGCGTTAATCTTTAAAGTATCAAAAATTAAAATTTTTGGAGGTTTTAAAATGGCAGCAAAACAGTTAATTTATGATGAAGATGCCAGGAAGTTGCTCCAAAAAGGGATTAAACAGCTGGCAGATACTGTCCGAGTAACCATGGGTCCTACGGGAAGAAATGTGATTCTGGAAAAAGGATTTGGTACACCTTCAATTACAAAAGACGGTGTAACGGTTGCTAAGGAAGTTGAGTTGAAAAATCCCTTTGAAAATATGGGGGCAAAGATGGTTTGTGAGGTTGCATCAAAGACCAGCGATATTGCCGGAGATGGCACCACTACAGCTACCATCTTTGCAGAAGCTATCTTTAATGAAGGATTAAAAAATGTAGTTGCTGGCGCAAATCCAATGGCAATAAAAAGAGGTATTGATAAGGCTGTAGAAGTTGTAGTTGCGGAGCTTAAGAAATTAAGTAAGCCGGTGAAAGGCCGTTCTGAAATTGCCCAGGTAGGAACGATCTCTGCTAACAACGATACCTCAATTGGAAATCTATTGGCTGATGCAATGGAAAAGGTTGGCAAGGATGGGGTTATTACCGTTGAAGAGGCTAAGGGAATTGAGACTACGCTAACGGTTGTGGAAGGAATGCAATTTGATAAAGGATATCTCTCTCCATACTTTATTACTGATGCGCAGAATATGCAGGTTGTTTTGGAAGATGCCTATATACTCCTTTATGAGAAAAAGATATCAAGCGTAAAGGATCTTGTCCCTTTATTGGAAAAGATTGCAAGCGGAGGAAAACCTTTGCTCATTATATCGGAAGATATAGAGGGTGAGGCATTGGCAACTTTGGTTGTTAATAAACTCCGAGGTGTATTGAGTTGTGCGGCTGTGAAAGCTCCTGGTTTTGGTGACCGCAGAAAGGCGATGCTTGAGGATATTGCTGTATTAACAAAAGGACGCGCTGTTACAGAGGATCTGGGATTAAAGCTGGAGAGTATAGGAATTGAAGACCTTGGCCGTGCCAAACGGATTACCATCGATAAGGATAATACGACCATCATCGAAGGTGCAGCAAAGAAAGCCGATATACAGGCTAGAATTAATCAAATTAAAAATCAAATTGAGCAGACAACTTCCAATTACGATAAGGAAAAATTAAGCGAGAGACTCGCAAAATTGGCAGGCGGAGTAGCTGTTATTCATGTAGGCGCTGCAACTGAAGCTGAAATGAATGAGAAAAAGGCGCGCGTAGAAGATGCGCTCCATGCGACCCGTGCAGCTGTTGAAGAAGGGATCGTTCCCGGAGGTGGTGTGGCCTTTATCAGAACAATACCGGTACTTGATGAAGCACGTAAAAAACTCAAAGGCGACGAAAAGGTTGGTGCAGACATTATTAGAAAAGCGCTCGAATCGCCATTACGTCAAATTGCCTTCAATACAGGCGCCGATGGTTCGGTAGTTGTTGAAGAGGTCAAAGAGCTATCGACTACGAAGGGATATGATGCTAATACAGGAAAATATGTCGATATGTTCGAGACAGGAATCGTGGATCCGGCAAAGGTATCGCGTGTTGCATTACAGAATGCTGCCAGTGTTGCCGGTTTGCTGTTGACTACGGAAACTATGATTACTGAACTCAAAGAGGATGAAGAAGAAAAGGTGATTGAAGGCAGTGTTTACTAACTGATTGAACATTGAATAAATAATGTAAATACCCTGGAAAGTAAAAAGGCTGCGCAAGTAGCCTTTTTACTTTTATACCAAAAAATATATAAGGAATTGTGGCCGATGACTATTTCCCTTGCCTTTCGTGGATACTTAAAACACCCTTGATTTTATGCAGTTTTATATACTATAATTTCACTATTATAACATTCGTATTTCATAGTATCCTATTATAAAACCATTACTTAATTTATAGACTCTATACATGGAAGAAGATTATTATCAAGTATTAGGTGTTGATAGAAGTGCAAGTGGAGAAGACATAAAAAAAGCATATCGTAAGATAGCCTTAAAATATCACCCGGATAGAAACCCGGAAAATAAAGAGGCTGAACATATATTTAAGAAGGCCGCTGAGGCTTATGGTGTACTGGGTGATCCTGAAAAAAGAAGGCGTTACGATCAATTTGGAGTTGATGGCTTAAAGGGTACAGAGTCTCGCGGATATAGTACTTTTGAAGATATTTTTGATGCTTTTGGGGATATTTTTGGTGGTGGAAGTATCTTTGAGGACTTCTTTGGTGGAGGAAGGGGTCGTGGAAAGGCTCAACGGCGAGGGGCAAGTCTAAAGTGTGATATTGAGGTTGATTTCAAGGATGTAGCTACAGGTATTGAAAAAAAGATTGAACTAACACGGAGAGAGATCTGTGATGTATGTCGGGGAACTGGCGCTCGGGAAGGAACATCTCCGGTAAATTGTCCGTATTGTAGGGGTCGGGGAGAGGTTCAGCAGTCGCAAGGTTTTTTCACCTTGCGCACTACGTGTCCGAAATGCCGGGGCAATGGCAAAATTATAGAATCGCCCTGTACTAAATGTGGCGGCTCTGGCCGTTATCCAAAAAAATCAGTTATTTCTATCCAGATTCCAGCCGGTGTAGAAGATGGTATGCGGCTGAGGTTATCAGGCCAGGGAGAGCCGGGAGAAAACGGAGCATCTCCCGGAGATTTATATTGTGACATACATATCAAACCACATCCTATCTTTAAGAGACAGGGAGATGATGTTCTTTGTGAGGTTCCCATTACTTTTGCGCAGGCAGCTTTAGGTTGTACGATTGAGGTGCCTACACTTACCAGCAATATTATTCAGGTAAAAATACCAAAAGGAACACAAAACAATGAAGTTGTCCCTCTTCGTGGGGAAGGGTTTCCTAATCTGCATGGATATGGAAAGGGTAATCTTCTCGTACAGGTAGTTATTGAAACGCCTACAAAGATGACTACCAGACAAGAGGATTTATTACGTGAATTTGCTGAATTAGAGAAAAAAAATGTTTCTCCCCGGCAAAAGAAATTTTTCGAAAAAATGAAGAATTTTTTTGAATAAATCTTGTTGAAAAAAATTCTCATAACTAAATTCTAAGTAGGATTAAAGATGAGCTTAATATAGGTTGAATTGCAATTTAACTCAATCTATGGATTATCTATAAATAAGGAGGGAAGATGCCAACATATGATTATAGATGTAGTGAGTGCGATCATTCATTTGAATTGTTCCAGCACATTACAGAAAGACCAATAAGGGAGTGTCCCGCTTGTGGAAAACCAAAAGCTGAAAGGGTAATAGGCGCAGGAAGTGCTATTATTTTTAAAGGATCGGGTTTTTATCAGACAGATTATCGAAGTGATGAGTATAAATCAAAAGCAAAAAAGGAGACAGAATCCGCAAAACCCGAAGTAAAAACTTCTGAAAAGAAATAAGAGGTTGTTGTACATGAGTGGTGAGGGTATAAGAATAAAAGGTAACATAAATCCTGTTATAACCTTCAAGGGGATTTCTTTGCGTCTTTGCTGCAATATGTTGAAAACTGTTATGAGAGAAAAGTATGGCCAAGATTAATTGTCCTAATTGTAAAAAAGAACTGGTTTATCAAAAGATAAAGGATTTGCCTTATTTTCCTTTTTGTAGTGAACGGTGCAAGCTTATTGACCTTGGAGCATGGCTGGACGAAAGTTATCGTATTGAAGAACCATTGAATCCTGAAGTATTGAGCCGAATGGGAAAAAAAGGAGAGGAAAATGGGTGAAGTAAAAACGATAAGGCATGATTGGCGCGATATTCTCCGCGCCTTTAAAATGGCTTTTGACCCTAAGAAGATGTTTCTTGGATATTCTGCCCTTTTAGCAAGTTTATTTTGGTGTACGATCGTAGTTGCACTCTTCTCAGCATTAAAATTAATCAGTACCACTCCTTGTATCTTTATAAGGCTTGTCCTGTGTTCTGCAAGAGAAGGTGTACCGGTTATTGCAGGAAATGTATCGCAGGCTATTATGCCGCTGGACTTTGGTGAATTATTTGCCTTATCGATACTCATTTTCGGAATCCTTGCTATTTGGTCGCTTGCGGGTGGCGCTATTACAAGAATTTCTGCAGTAGACTATGCGAAAGACGAAAGCATCTGTTTGATAGATGCCTTGAAATTTTCCAGAAAAAAGTTTTGGTCTTATTTCTGGTCGCCATTAGTGCCGGTAATTGGCGTTTTCTTTTTTGCTTTATGTAACGTAATAGGTGGACTTTTAGGAAGAATTCCTGTCTTTGGAGAGATCTTGGTTGCATTAGGTTTTCCCTTTGCTTTGATATCTGGATTTTTAATGGTTTTTATAGGTCTGATAGGTGCATTAGGCCTCTGTTTTATGTTTCCTACAATCAGTGCAGAAGGATCTGATGCCTTTGATGCAATGAGTCGAGCCTATAGCTATGTCATTTCACGTCCTAAACAATTTATCTTGTATTGTATCATAAATACGCTGTATGGATTAATTTGTTTGATATTCATTGCATGTATAGCATGGCTTGTGGTTCGTCTGTCATTCTATACCATAGGTATAGGTATGGGGCAAAAGTTTGGTCTCATTCAATCCTTTCTATCACAAAAATGCAATATTGCTTGCCTCGGATTTTGTAATGTGCCCTCTCCTCAGCCGCTAGTATCAACAGCTTCGCTTACTTGGTCATTGAAGTTTCTGGCAGGTATGTTGATTGTTTATATAGTTTTAATTAAATTGACAGTTTGGACTTTTGTTCTGACTTATCTGTTCTCTGCAAAAACGATTATCTATTTTCTCTTAAGGAAGGATATTGATAGTACAGATATAAGCGATGTGTATATAGAGGAGGAAAAGACCGAGAGATCGAATGCAGAGGTAAAGACCTTCCCCTCTTCAGGAGAAGGTAATAAAGATAATAGTTCTCCGGACAAGGAATCAAGACTATAAGCTGGTGGAGAAGAGGTAGCCGGGAAAAGACTAATCTTCTCTTGCATTACGAGCCTTTTAAACCTTTACTTTTCATTGCTAATGATTATACCGACCGTTACTATTGTTGGCAGGCCAAACGTAGGAAAATCTTCCTTACTGAACTGCCTTGCAAAACGCAGAATTTCGATTGTAGAACCTACAAGCGGTGTTACAAGAGACCGTGTTTCTACTGAGATTCAATACAATGATTATGTATTTGAGTTAGTGGATACGGGCGGGATGGGTGTAAAAGATGTAGACGGTCTTACAGAAGATATAGAGCTCCAGATAGAAATTGCAATTCATAAAGCAGATATAATTTTATTTGTCGTGGATATTCGTGAGGGTGTGATGCCTCTGGATATAATGGTTGTGGAAAAGTTACGGCGTTTAAATAAGAAGGTAATCCTTGTTGCAAATAAAGTAGATACACCCAAGCTGGAATACTTAATAGCAGATTTCAATAAATTGGGATTGGGTGAAGCGGTGCCAATATCTGCCTTAGAAGGGTTTGGAAGGTCTGCATTATTGGACAGAATTATTTCTCTATTGCCAGCGCTACCTCATCAGGAAGCGGTTCCTGCCGACTCCATAATAAAACTTGCCATCGTTGGTAAACGGAATGCAGGAAAATCTACGCTAATTAATACCTTAGCAAAAGAGAAACGGATGATTGTTAGCGAAGTAGCCGGTACTACACGGGATTCTGTCGATGTCCGGTTTGAGACAGGCGGTAGACAGTTCCTGGCTATTGATACGGCAGGTGTAAGGAAGAAGAGGCAGGTCAAAGATTCTATAGAGTTTTACAGTATGGCGCGTGCCGAGCGGTCTATTCGCAGGGCTGATGTGGTGCTCTTTCTTATTGATGCTACATTAAAAGTATCCGAGGTAGATAAAAAACTGGGAGATTATATTATCTCTGAGAGTAAACCTTGCATTATCGTGATTAACAAATGGGACTTAGTGCACGGTGTTGAAACAGAAAGGTTTAATAATTATATATACAAATGCTTGCCAGGACTCTCCTTTGCTCCTATCATTTTTATTAGTGCTAAAGATAACAAGCATGTTATAGAAATGGTACAGCTCGCTACAGAACTGTATGAGCAAACCAATACCCGTATTTCAACTTCTGAATTAAATCAGGCGCTGGAAGAAGCTCTATCCTTGCATCGGCCAACACGCAAAAAAGCCAAATCACCAAGGATTTATTATGCTACTCAGGTAAGTGTTGCCCCTCCAACCTTTATTCTTTTTGTCAACGATCCAAAACTTTTTGATAGTGATTATGAGCGTTATCTCTCCAATCAGCTACGCAGCAAGCTTCCTTTCTCGGAGATCCCCCTAAAGTTCCGTTTCCGCGCCAGGACAAAAACGCCGTTAAGCCATGTATAACGGATAAACCACAAATCAAATCTGTATTGCAATTAGAAAGTTAGGATTACATTATCGATGAGTCGTGTCCTTCCGATTCTTATTGCAAGAGTAACAACATTGCCATTACGTACTTCCGAAGTTATCTCAAGGGTTTCAGGATTAACTATTGAAATGTAATCAATCGTTGCTGATGCACAGGTATGGATAATTTTTTTCATTTCCCGTATGATTTTTTCAGTATCTGTAATACCTGAGGTTGCCATGCATTGTGCTTTTACCAGCGACTGGTATAAACACAGAGCGTCCTTCTTTTCTGTTTCTGTAAGATAAACATTTCTCGAGCTTAAAGCTAAACCCTCTGTGTTCCTTATTGTTGGAAGAACCTTTACGTTAATATCTAAATTCAAATCATAAACCATTCTCTTGATAATAACGGTTTGCTGGAAGTCTTTTTGTCCAAAATATGCAGAATCAGGTTTGATAAGATGAAAGAGTTTTAGCACGACTACTGCAACCCCTCTGAAATGTCCTGGGCGTGTTTTGCCACAGAGCTTGTCCTCCAGATCATGAACAATAACAGAGGTACAAAACCCATCCGGATATATTTCTGTTATATCTGGATAAAACACAAGATTTACTCCTTCTCTTGAGAGCAGTTCGCAATCTCTGTCAAACGTTCGCGGGTAGTGCCGGAGATCTTCATTTTTCCCGAATTGTAAGGGATTTACAAAAATACTTACCACAACTTCATCGTGCTCTTTTTTTGCATTCCTTACTAAACTTAAATGCCCCTCGTGCAAGGCCCCCATCGTAGGAACAAAACCAATCGTTAAGTGGCTGTCTTTGATGGTTTTAATTTTTTGTTTCATATCTTTTATTGATTTAATTACCTGCAGCAAATCGATTTTTTCCCCCAATTCACTTTTAAATCAATAAAATGTCTTTTGCACTCATGGTACGTTCACAATAGTGACATTCTAACCGTATGGGGTTTTTATTTACTACATTCAATTTAGAAGTTACATTATTATAATTACTCACACAATTGGGATTAAAACATTTAACAATACCTTCTATAACCTCGGGGACTGCCACTTTAAACTTCTTTACAACCTCATAATCCTTAATAATGTTGACCGTTGCATTCGGTGCAATGAGTGCAATCTTATTCACCTCTTTTTGGTCAATAATTTTTCCGCCTATTTTTATTATACCTTTTTTGCCGAGAAGTTTACTCTTTAAATTCATCCCTACAAGCACTACTTGTTCTTCATTCTGGATATTGAGTATATCAGCAACTTTGAGAGTGCTTTTGTTATCTATATGGTCAATTACCGATCCATCTTTAATAGCGGAGACATCGAGATGTTTCATTCAATAACTCCCAAGACAGCAGAAAGTATAGCTTTTCTGACAGGCACACCATTACGTGCCTGGTGAAAATAGACTGCATAATTAGTCTTATCAAGACTTTCATCCATTTCATCTACGCGCGGTAAAGGATGTAATATCTTTAAATCTTTCTTAATTTCTAATTCTTCCAGCATCGCCTTGCTCAATCTGTATACACCACGAACCTTCTCAAATTCAACAGGATCTGCAAACCGTTCCTTTTGGATTCTTGTACAATAAATCACATCGAGTTTCTTGCTGATACCTGATAATGATTCATTCTCGTAGCACTTTACCTTTCTATCCTTAAGTTCATCTATAGAATCTCTGGGCATTCTCAAACCAGGTGGTGAGATAAAGAACATTTCTGTGCCAAAATATGCGAGGGCATAGGCAAGCGAATGTACTGTTCTTCCATATTTCAGATCACCTAGAAATCCAATGGTAAGTCCTTCTAATGCCCCTTTTGTTTTTTGGATTGTATAGAGATCCAGGAAAGTTTGTGTCGGGTGTTGGTTAGCGCCATCTCCTGCATTAATCACCGGTATATTAACAACATCTGCCGCTAATTGTGCAGAACCTTCAAGGTAGTGCCTTAAAACGATGATATCACAATATCCTTCTATAATCTTTACAGAGTCACGAAGCGACTCGCCCTTAGCTACTGATGTAATACCGGAATCTGCAAAGCCAATTACCATTCCACCGAGCCGTTGCATAGCCGATTCAAAGCTGAGGCGTGTTCGTGTTGAAGGCTCGAAGAATAATGAAGCAAGTATTTTATCTTTCAGGGTATCTGTATAGGTTGTCCGCTCCATTTCTTTTGCTAAATCAAGGATGTATAATAACTCTTCTTTGTTGAAATGACGGATAGAGATAATATCTCTTTGTTTAAAACTTACCATGTACTCTTTGATGATATCGTATGTGAGAATTGCTTTTATAGGTATAGATGTTCAAATCAATCTTATCAGACCTTATAAAATATTACAACTAAAATTAAACGGCATATGATAGACAAAACGAGTTCTTTCGTTTGCAAATTTTATTGAAATAAACAAACTCTTCCGTTATAGTAAATTTTCTTTATAGCAATATCAGTGCTTTATGTGTTTTGCGACTTTATCAGTCATAGGAAATAATAATTATGAGAACATTCAATGTCGGCATTGTTGGTGTGGGTATCGTTGGGACAGGGGTTGTAAAGATCCTTTTAGAAAAACATTCTCCTCTCCTGGAAAAACTCGATTGTGTTCCGGTATTAAAAGGTATTGCCGATCGTAATCTCGATGTAAGAAACAGAATAGATTTGCCATCGGATATTCTTTTTACAGATGATGTGGATATACTGATAAACGATCCGGATATCCACGTTATTATAGAACTTATTGGGGGATTGCATCCTGCAAAAGAAATTATTACGAAAGCGCTTGAAAAAGGTAAGGATATTGTAACTGCAAATAAAATGCTTTTAGCCCTTCATGGTTTGGAACTTTTTCGTAAGGCACGGCAGTGTGGCAAAAGTATTTCCTTTGAGGCAAGTGTAGGTGGAGGTATCCCCGTTATTGCAGCATTAAGAGACGGCTTTATTGCAAATAGGATAGAGTCTATTTTTGGTATTGTAAATGGCACTACCAATTATATCTTAACAAAGATGACCAAAGAGCATGTAAAATACAGCGATGCCCTTGCAGAGGCACAAAAGATGGGTTATGCAGAGAAAGATCCTTCTATGGACGTTGACGGTATAGACTCATCGCACAAGCTTGCTATTTTAGCAAGAATCGGCTTTGGTGTTGATTTTGATTATAAGGATATTTATTGCGAGGGTATCAGTACTATAGATCTCTCCGATATTTGGTATGCACACGAGTTGGGATACACCTTAAAACTTTTAGCGGTGGCGAAAAGGATAAAAAGCGCTATTGAATTACGTGTGCATCCAACACTCCTGCCGCACGATCACCCGCTTTCCTCGGTAAACGGTGTCTTTAATGCTATCTGTGTCAATGGAAGTGCTGTGGGTGAAACTATGCTTTATGGTAAGGGAGCTGGTCAAATGCCCACTGCCAGCGCTGTGGTTGCAGACCTTGTGGATGTTGGACTTGGAAGAGCAGGTATAACATTTCATGCGATGAAGACCTTTTCTGGAAACTGTGAGCATATTTCCATAGCGGATATTATGCAAATCAAAACGCGCTATTATCTGAGATTCTCTGTTGTTGATAAGCCAGGGGTACTCGCAAAGATATCGGGTATTTTGGGAAATTATGAAATCAGTATTGCCTCAGTTATTCAGCATAAAATCAAAGAGAATGGCAACGTCCCTCTCGTGATGATGACCCATCTTGCAGAAGAGGGTAATCTGCAAAAAGCGCTTACAGAAATTAAGCGATTAGATATCATAAAAGATTCTACAAAATTTCTCCGCGTAGAGGAATAATTCCTTACTGAAAAGTGCTAAATTCTCGGGATTGGGTATCAAATAAGTCGATAAGTGGAAAGTGAAGACAACGTGCGTCCGTGCTTCCCTCTAATCCCCCCTAACTCCTTTTAAAAAAGGGGGGACAAGGGATTTTCCCCTTTTTTAAAAGGGATTTGATTTCCCCCTTTTCTAAAGGGGGACTAAGGGGGATTATGGGTGGTTCATTATTCCTTATCTTTACACATTTTAGCTTGATGCATATGGGGTTGTAGGCTCGGTGATGAGTGTTTATGTAGCCTGGCATGGGTAATTTTGAAATTAGAGAACTGTTAATTCTGGTTTATCTAGAATAGGAGATAGTGTGAAATATTGTATTATTATTCCTGATGGTATGGCTGATTATCCTCTGGAGAAGCTCGGTGGCCGGACACCAATCGAGACGGCCCGTACTCCTCATCTGGATTTTCTTGCCCAAAATGGTCAACTTGGTGTTGTTCGAACTATTCCAGGCGGGTTTTCACCCGGTAGTGATGTCGCTAATCTTACGATCGTGGGATACAATCCGGGCGAATATTATTCAGGGCGTGCGCCATTAGAGGCTGCTAGTATTGGCATTAAACTGAATAATAGTGACTGGGCATTTCGTTGCAACTTGATTACGGCCAATGAAGATACCTTAGAAGATTTTTGTGCAGGTCACATAAAGACAGAAGAGGCGGGTCTCCTTATTAGATTATTAAACGAAAAGTTAGGTAACGATCTTATTCAATTTTATACAGGGAAAAGCTATCGGCACATTATGGTATACAGAGGCACACAGAAGATGGATGCCAAATGTTTTCCACCTCACGATATTATGGGGCAGTCGATTCAAAAACATCTTCCGAGGGGAAATGGGAGTGAGATTCTTGCTGATCTTATGGAGCGTTCCCGGACACTTTTACTTAATCATGATGTAAATAAGGTTCGTGTAGATTTGGAAGAAAATCCGGCTAATATGATCTGGTTATGGGGACAAGGGCATCGTCCTCATATGCCTGCGTTTCAGGAACGGTTTCATCTCAGAGGTGCCGTTATTACTGCTGTAGACCTGATTAAAGGTATTGCATGTTATCTTGGATGGGATATCATTGATGTGCCTGGCGCTACTGGTTATTTTGATACGAATTATAGTAATAAGGGTCAATATGCCATTCAGGCGTTAGAAAATTATGATATCGTTCAGATACACATTGAATCTCCCGATGAAGCGGGACATGAGGGTAATGTGCATGAGAAGGTGTCAGCTATTGAGCAGATCGACAGTAAGATTATAGGACCAATCCTTGAGGCGAAAGATAAATTTAACGGCCTGCGCATTCTCGTCCTTCCTGATCATTACACACCAATTGTTAAACGGACCCACACCCCCGAAGCTGTTCCTTTTGTGGTATACGGAACCGGTATAGAGAAGGGTATAGGATTTTCTTATACTGAGGCCAATGCCCATGCCTCAGGTCTCCACATAAAGGAAGGTCACCGATTAATCGAACATCTTATTTCTGGTTCTTTTCGATAAATTATGGCTAGCCCGAGCTTTGCCGTAAGGATAAAAAAGATTTGAGGATTAAATTTCTAATACATCCAAAAAGGGGATAGTCATTGGCGAGAATATGAGGCGTATAAAGGCTGCGGCAAGACAGATTGAAGCTAGAGGTATCAAGGATGGAGAATTGACCCCTGGGATGAGAAATTAGCTATGAAAAGAAATCAGGCATGGATAATAAAGATGGTGAGAGAGGGATATGAGATAGTAGATATTGGGATTGACCCCACAAGAAGTATTCGTAGCCATTTTTATAAGATGGAGAAACAGATTATTAATCAGAAACACTATCCTATTATTCCTTATGGTAGTATCATTGGGGCTTAATATGCAAGAAACAATGATCAAAATTACAAGTGCTTTTTATCAGGTTAGTATTAAGAAATTCCAATTCCTGATAGAAGAATTTAGTTTTGGAAAAGCTAAGAAGAAGGCAGATGAAGGAGTCTACAGGCTTATCTATCAGAATAAGACAACTGCGGTAGTGATTGGGTTAGAATGGAGAGAACAATACATATACGTGGAGCTTTTCCAGCTTGTTAACGGAGAGATTCAAGAGAATCCCATTCTCATCAATTCAGAAAGCAAACTTACTGGTTTTAATCTCGAAGATCTTCTTGCCTTGAGAATTCCTTCCCTTAAGCTCGATTGTAAGTATTTTAATAAACCTTTAACCGTTGAGTTAGTTAATGATATCGTAACTCATTATTCGGACTGTGTGCGGAAATATGCCCGTGATATTTTAATGGGAGATTTTAGTATCTTTACTAAACTGGATGCAATAGTCAAGAATAGAGTGCAAGAAGAATCTCTAGTGGGAACAGGACATGGACTTATTAGAAAAAAACCCTTGGCAGACTTCTGAAAGCACCCACAGCGACCAGACTAAAGCGGAAGAAGCGAGTAGGTGAATACACCTATAGGGAAGATAGCTATTGTTATTGCCAGGCAAAACGCCTGAAGGTCCCAATAAAACAGGGCAGCTCTGCCAGGAGTTTGGTTCGTTAAGGCCTGGTTTTTATGGCACACTCAATAACCATATTTTTTATACAAAAGAAGATGCCTTCCCCGTCTAAAAAGGCGGACTATCCACCCTTCATACCATACAAATTCTGGGGACACCATACGTAATTATTGATATTGTTTTTTTAATAGTTAAGATGCGTGCATGTCCAGAATTGCTCGTGTAGTTGTACCGGAAGTTCCACACCATATTACTCAACGAGGAAATCGCCGTTCACAGATACTTGAAGTGTTTGGCAAGTGGGATGATTTTCTTTCCAGAGACTTATCGGATGAAGAGGCCAAAAAGTTTCGATGTCACGAGCGAACCGGGAGACCTTTGGGTGCTGACAATTTTATAGCCTGGCTTGAAAATGTTCTTGGAAGAATGCTCCATAAGCAGAAATCTGCAATATCTTTCGGGGTAGCAGGGGCGGCATGCAGGGGAAGATAAACAGACCAGTGCTGGAGAGACCCTATGCAGTAATGTTTGAGGGGCATAAACCGCTCTGTATAAGGAAACGAAATCACATCGGGCTGTAGAGGGAGAAGGAACCCTGCTTTGTTCATGCAACCGAGGAGGAGAGGTAAAGGAAGATTGCAGAAATGCTAACAACCACGGAAAAGATCAGGATACTTCCATTATCGCAATTGCAGCAGAGTCCTCAAGCAAGTAAGAGAACACACTCAATTCCGGCTTCGGATACACCTGTACAGACGTCATAAAATCAGAGACAGGAAGACAGGGCTTAAGCGATACACAAACAGCATGTTGTTTGAACGATATGGTCTTTACAAAGTGCCGACCATAGAGGTATGGAGACAGGTGTATGCCTTATGGTGAGGAGCATTAGAAAGCCATGTGCGGGAAAACCGCAAGCACGGTTTGATGAGGGAAGACTGGCGAAACAAGCATGGTGAGGCTATTGAGGCACTGCCAGACGAAAGGGGCAGAAACAGATAGGCCAACCTAAACTATATAGAGCCAGTTCCCTACGCTACCCGGAATTCACCCAGAATTCTAATCCGGAAATGATTCATAAATGTCTTTACAACATCCCTGTGGCTTGTTAGATCTGGTATTCGAGAGGTTCGATTGTTAAGTTATTGCTATTTCAAGAATTAATTAATTGAGCAACAAAAACACCCTTTTTATAAGCCATTAAAACTACAGGACATATAAAAACCTCTCGAATGTCAGTTAGATAATTTAGATTCATAAGGGCTTTGTTGCACAAATCCGAGAAGATCACAAAAATAATGGTGCTGCTGTCTGGAGCGATTTATATAACTCATTGCCAGAAAGGCAAAAGAAAGAATTCCATAATCTGGTTTGTGAAAACCAATTTAAAAATGGTGTACATTCTAAGCACCCGGAAGTAAATACTTTATTATCACATTACAAACGACAAAAAGTATAAATCACATGCCCAATCTAACCAATATGCCTTAGCTTATGTATACCTTTATTGATAAAAGAGAAAAGTAAGCTAGCTGAATTTCAATCAAAAACTTTAGACACGAAAAATAGAATTAAGCAATATACTCTAGTAATTGTTCAAGAAGATTCCTGCTTTTTGCTCTTGTATAAAATAATACCGTTGAATGGGTTCTCATCAAAAAGTTTCACTCTGTCATTAAGGGTAGACAGATAAACACGATTATTTTCTTTCGTCAATTATATTTCACATGCCCTCAATTTTTCCCTTAACTCCTTTTCCCGGTCACTTAAAACCGCGTTAGTGAGTTCGTTGATCTCTTCCAGCCATTTTAATTTATCCTCTGTGGATAATTTCATATATTCAATTATTTTTTCGTCTTCAAATGTATAGACAAAACCCTTATCCATTCTTTCCTCCCATATATTCTCTTACTTTTTTCAGCATTTCTATATCGCTTAAATCCTGATTTCTCCCGCTAAATTCTTTCATTTTTATTATATCGTCTATTGATGCCAAATAAATATCTATATCCTTTGCCTTTTTTATGGTTCTATTTATAAAGGACTTTTCAAAATCCAATGGATGGATAAGCACAATATCAACCACCTTATAGTTGTCTTTTTTATGATAAAAACTGAATGCCTTAAGGTTTTTATTTTCAATCCAGTTCTTCACTTTATCAGGATTTGCAAGGTCATCGGGGTTTACAGGTAGGCGCGGAACATAACCTAATTCCTTCAGTAGAGATGTTATCTTGAGAATATTTTCTTTATTCATAGCGATAATGATGTCAATGTCCTGAGTCACCCGAGGAACACCATAAAGGTTAACAGACAATCCACCTACGATGAGATATCTGATCTTACTCTTATACAATCCTTCCAGTATCTCAAAATAATACATGTTCAGTCCTCTTGCTCCTTTTGAACATGAGTATAGTATCAATCAACTAACATCTCTTTAATTATCGATTTGATCTTTGTGATGGCATCATTAGTTACTTGCCCTAATCTTTTAACCAACCGGCTCCTGTCTATAGTCCTTATCTGATCGAGTACGACCCATCCCATTTTTTTCTCAAAGGTTATTTTTACCCTGGTTGGATAGCTGTGGGATTTTGTTGTCATGGGGGCAATAATGATTGTCTGAATGTTTCTGTTCATTTCATCTGGGGAGATTACCAGGCAAGGTCTTGTCTTCTGGATTTTAGAACCGACCGTTGGATCAAGATTGATGAGATAGATATCGTACTGCTTTATTTCCATTCCCAATTTTCCATGAAGTCTATGGTCTCATCAAGCAACAGTGCGTCATCCTTTTTCTCGTGCATTAGTCTGAAGGCGTCATTCCATCCCTCTCTGGGTATGGTTTTTACCGGTCTGATGACTATTTTTTCTTTTTCAACTTCCAGATCCACTTCATTTTCAATCTTGCATTGCTTAAGTATTGCCGTAGGTATCCTGATACCTTTTGAATTTCCTATGGACACTAGTTTTGTTCTCATAATATATCTCCATAATGTTATGTAATTATAATGTAATTACATGTAAAAAGCAATCCTGGAATTGGTTTGTAAACATCAGTTTAATAGCTTTACTATCTCGTTTGCCGCATGTTCAGATGCCCCTGGCTTTGCAATGGCGTTCATAAGTACCGATAGCTCATCGATGCTGGTTTGTCTTCTTTGATTATTCTTAATTCAGGGGACACCATATTTAATTATTGACATTGTTTTTAAAATAATTTGGCAAGTGAGGTGATTTCCTTTCCAGAGGTCTATCGGATGAACTAGTCGAAGAGTTGGTAGAATAACTTGTTGAACTACTATTTAATAAACCCTTGGCATCAAGGATAATATGGAAATCGGAGAGACTATTACAAAAACAATCCGCTTTATTCTCTTGGGTATAGTTCTGTGTTTTTATACAAAACAATGCCTGAAATCACAAGCATCGAAGTTGTTATGCCGCATCCTGTGAGGTAATTCGCTATGTATTATTTTGTTATTATTTCTACTATAGATATATCTTTTTTTATCCATTCATTTACTATTGTAGACACATCGATACCTTTTTTCTTTGAGACAAACAAAATAAAAATAGCAGAAGAATGAATAGCAATTACATCCGATCAGGAGAGTGTATACCAAGAATACTAAGGCCGTTTTTTATGACCTGTCTGGTGGAATCGACCAGTAGTATCCTGGCCCTGGTTAATTCCTCATCATCAGACAAAACGCGGTGGGTATTATAAAATCTGTTCAGGCTGGCGCACACATCGATAAGATAATTGGAGATTAACGACGGCTCGTAAAATTCTGCAGCCTTCAGGATTGTAGTAGGGAATTGTGATAAGTTTTTGACGAGGGCAAAGGCTTCGTCTTCCTTTAATAATTCGTAGTTTATATCTGCTGTTACAGGCTTACCATATTTTCTCAGGATACTGCAGAGTCGGGCATGGGTATACTGGACATAAGGACCGGTTTCTCCCTCGAAGTTTAAGACCGATTCCCATTCAAAAACGACGTCTTTTGTCCGCCTGGTCGATAAGTCAGTAAAGATAACAGCGCCAATACCAACCTCTTTTGCCACAGCATCTTTATTTTCTAATGAAGGATTTTTTTCTTCTATGATCTTTCTAACACGCTCAATTGCCTCAATTAACAGGTCTTCCAATAAGATGACCTTCCCCTTCCGGGTGGACATCTTGCCGTCTTTAAACTTCATAAGGCCAAAATCCACGTGCACACAACGGTTTGCCCAGTCGTATCCCATCAGTTCCAGGACTTTGTAGACCTGCTTAAAGTGCAGCTTTTGTTCTGAACCAACCACATAGACCATGTTATCAAAGGTGTAGGTCTTCATCCGGTATTCAGCGGCAGCAATATCACGGGTGGCATAGAGGGTCGCATCGTCTTTCTTGCGTAAGAGACATGGAGGCATGTTGTAAGGTTCCAAATCAACAATCAATGCCTCTTCACTAATCTTTGTTAAGCCTTTTTTTTTAATCCTCTTTACCGTATCCTCAACCATCGTATTGTAAAAACTTTCACCAATAAAGGCATCGAAATGTATTTCAAGCATATCATAAATCTTTTGAAACTCTTTCAGGCTAATATCCTTGAAATGCTGCCACAACTCTTTTGCCTCAGAATCCCCTGCTTCAAGTTTCTTGAACCATTCCCTTGCCTCATCCTCCAATGCGGCATTCTTCGCCGCCTCCTGGTGAAATCTTACATAAAGATTGTTCAAGTCCGTAACGGTATATACCTTCCGTGCACTCTCATCTCCCCACTTTTTATATGCAACAATCAATTGTCCAAATTGTGTCCCCCAATCGCCGAGATGATTAATCCCGACACAGTTATATCCAAGGGTTTTATAGATATGGTAAATCGCATTCCCGATTAGTGCAGAACGGAGATGGTGAACAGCAAGGTGTTTGGCAATATTCGGAGAAGAATAATCGATAACAATAGTTTTTCCGCTCCCTACCTTTGCACTGCCATAAAGATCCTGTTCTTCATGCACCTTTTTTAATAGCATTTTTGAGAATATTGTCTTATCTACAAAGAAATTTACATAAGGACCTATAGCCCTTATTTCTGCAACTGGACTGATGGCATGTAAGGTTTTGGATAGTTCTTCAGCAATACTATTTGGTGGCTTTTTGAGTACCTTTGAGAGGGTATAACAGGGGAATGCATAATCACCCATCTTTTGGACGGGTGGTATCTCGATAAGCTTTTCTATCTCATCTTCCCGGAGGTTTGTTTTCTCTTTTAATAAAGATGCGATACTTTTTACAAAATAATCCATTTAAATCAGACCCATCTTCTTTTTTACTTCACTCATCGTATCTCTTACTATTTCCTTACATCTTTTAGCGCCGGTGTGTAAGATATTTAACAGGTAATCCTGGTCATTGACCAAATGCTCATATTTCAGACGGATAGGAGTTAGCGTCTCGATGATATTATTTGACAAAATCTTTTTACACTCAACACAGCCAATCTCAGCAGTACGGCACACTGCATTGATAGTTTCAATCTGTTCGTTTTTGGAAAAATGCTTATGCAGGGTAAAGAGATTACAAACATCAGGATTACCAGCGTCAGTGCGCCTTTTTCTGTTCTCATCAGTTACAGCCGTCGAGAGTTTTTTTCCTATTGATTCAGGCGTTTCTACCAGCGATATGTAATTCCCAAGACTCTTACTCATCTTGGCTTTTCCATCAAGGCCCATAATCCGTGAGGCTTCAGAAAGGATTTCTTTCGGTTCCGGAAACGTTTCTCCATACCGTGTATTGAATTTTCTCACGATTTCCCGTGCAAGCTCAATATGCTGAACCTGATCTTCACCTACCGGAACAGCCTCACTTTTATAAATTAAGATATCGGCAGCTTGTAAGATAGGATAGGTAAACAACCCTGCATTAATGTTTTCGGCGTTCTGTTTTGATTTGTCTTTAAATTGGGTCATACGCTCTAAATGGCCCATAGGAGTTATCGTGTTTAATATCCATGCAAGCTCGGTATGCTCTGGCACGTATGATTGAACGAAAACGATGCAACGATTAGGGTCTAAGCCAGATGCAATATTGACCGCTGCTGCATTCAGGATTCTCTTTTGCATATCTTTCGGATTGTATTCAATAGTAACTGCATGATAATCTACGATGCAAAAAATACATTCATACTGATCAATCAATCGTACCCAATTTTTAATGGCCCCTAAGTAGTTGCCGATATGCACATCACCGCTGGGCTGAATTCCACTAAATAAACGCTTTTTCATAAGACTATCCTGTTATTTTCACCGCAGAGGGCGCAGAGAAATAAGAAAATATTTTTTATCCCTGCGATCTTTGCGTTCTCTGCGGTGAGTATTTTATTTATAAAACCTTTGGTAATAACTTTTTGATTCGCCGTGCTGCTTCCCTGGTATTTTTAATACTTGGTACCAGGGCAAAACGTACATACCCTTCACCAGGGTTTTGCCCGCTTTCTGTCTTATCACTAATCCATGCGCCCGGAGTTGTTACAATTGCAATATCAGGCGAAAGCAGTTTTCTGGCAAAGTCCACAGAACTCATGTCTTGAGGTACCTTTTGCCACAAATAAATGGTAGCCTCCGGGGTACAATTTGGGAAATTGATAGAGTGAAATGCATCAACCAGTAAATCCCTTTTGATTTTATATTCCGCTCTCATCTTTTCCACGTGGGTCTCATCACTGAGGGCGGCAATAGCTCCATCCTGAATAAATGTGGCCGTACCCGAATCAATATTAGTTTTTACCTTTTTAAATATATCGATAATCCGCTTATCACCGGCAACCCATCCAACCCGATAGCAAGTCATGGCGCTCCTCTTAGAGAAGGAATTAAATACGATAACGCCTTCCCTGGTAACCTCCAGGATACTATGAGGAGCCTCTTGAAAATAAATCTCGCTATAGGCCTCATCCGAGGCAATAATGATGTTATATTTTTTACCAAATTCTACAACTTCTCTTAAATACGGCAAAGGCGCTACAGCCCCACTGGGACTGTTCGGATAGTTAATCCAGAGAATCCTGGCCTTCCTGCAGACTTCTTCCGGAATGGATTTCAAGTCTATGAGAAATTTATTTTCAGCAAGAAGCGGTACATAATAGGGAATGCCTTCGGCAAATAAAGTACCCCGCGTATAGGGTGGATAGCCAGGAGAGGGTATAATCACATAGTCGCCCGGGTTGACAATTCCTTCAGGAAAATTAAATACAGCTTCTTTTGAACCAATAGTTGATGAGATTTCTGTGACCGGATCCATTTGTATACCAAATCTTTTTTGAATCCACTGGGCGATAGCTTGCCGGAATTCAAGTGTGCCAATATAGCTAGGATAACCGGATGATTTACGTAGTGTTATTCCTTTTTGTGCCGCCTTACGTACAATCTCAGGCGTTGGTACCGTAGGGTCGCCAACTCCAAAATCAATGGGAGTTATCCCCATCGTTTTTAACTTTTCAACTTCTTTATCAACTTCTGCGAAGGCATACGCACCAATGGACTGCAACCTCTTTGATGCCGTAATCTCCATAAATACATCATCCTTTCTTCTAATTTTTGTGTTGATTTGCTATTCTATTTTTTTGACGGATCTGTAGTCGCAGGTACTATTGGTTTAACAGGACTTCTTTTCCCGGTCATTTCTTTAATTTCTATCTCAAGCACATTCGTCCTACTCAGCATTGCATCAGTAAAAGGAGCTTTGGGATTTTGTGGTGCATACTTGTCGGCAAGCTTCTGAAGGGCATTATTCTTAGCATGTATATCGGTAAGTATTTTTATACTGCCAAACAGAACGACAGATCTATAAGCAACAGAAGAACCGCAGGTAGGCTGCTTTATAATTACATTTTTAACCTCTTCTACTTCAAAACAAACGTTCTGATTAACCCGTATGTTATCTAATTTTCTTCCTTCGTTTGCGCAATGGAGAAAAATCTTTGAGGTCTCTTTGTCATAGGTGAAATTCATTGGTGTAATATAGGGAATCCCGTTGGCGCATGTCCCTAATCTTCCCACAGAAGCAGTTGAAAGAACCTCTTCGATCTCAATCCTATCCGTTATTTCTTTATCTTTTCTTCTCACTGATTATATTTTTCTTCCAACGGCTTCTGCCACAGGTTTCAACTCCTGCATCAGCTCATCAAAGGATTCGAGGGTGATTGTTTGCGGACCATCCACGAACGACTTTTCAGGTTCAGGATGAGTTTCGATTAATAAACCATCAGCACCCACAGCGATAGAACCTTTTGACATTGGATTAATAAGACTTCTCTTTCCTGTTCCATGACTTGGGTCTACAATGATAGGGAGATGCGTCATTTCCTTAAGTTGTGGAACAATGCTTAACGATAAGGTAAATCTGGTGTGCGTCTCAAATGTTCGGATCCCCCGCTCACAGAGAATTACATTCGGATTATTCTGTGCCAGGATATACTCTGCTGCTAAAAGAAATTCTTCAATCGTAGCAGACATTCCTCGCTTTAAAATTACCGGCTTCCCCGATTCACCTACTGCCCGCAAAAGCAGAAAGTTTTGCATATTGCGGGTTCCGATTTGTAATATATCACTGTATTTACTCACTAATTTTACATGCTCAGGAGTAAGCACCTCGGTAACGATGGGCAGACCCGATACTTCGCGGGCACGGGCCAGATGTACGAGACCTTCTTCCTTGAGGCCCTGGAAGGTATAGGGATTACTTCGTGGCTTAAATGCGCCTCCCCGTAATGCAGTTGCGCCTGCATCTCTTACCCTTTTGGCAATTTCAATAATTTGCTCTTTACTTTCTATAGCGCACGGTCCTGCAATAACGGCAATGTGATCGCCCCCTATTTTTTTACCATTGTTAAAATGGATGATCGTTTTAAAATCTTTCCCCTCTTTACTGGCTAATTTATAGGGTGCAAGAATCGGAACGGATTTTTCCACACCTGGCAAAACATCCCAAAAATCTTTCGGTACAACCCGTTCATCCCCAATAATCGCAATTACATTCCGATTTGTTCCTTGCAAGAGGACTCCTTTTAAGCCGGCCTTTTCTACACTATCGAGAACGTGATCGATATCCTTTTTTGTAGATTCAGCCTTCATTACAATAATCATTTAGCTACACCTCCACCAAATTTTGTGGGCAAAAAAAAGCCCTAAAACTAGCTGTTTTAGGGCAATATGTTTAACTTCCATTATTTTAATATCGAATCCTAAGATCGCCCTCTTTTATGATAATATCGAAAATAACAGAAAATAAAATAAGACTTTACAGGAGATTTCATAAGCATAAAAACCATTTCTCGATATACCCTTTGCAAGGTAATTAATAACCCTAACAAGCATTAGTTTCCGGAGTAATACTCTGTTTGTTATGAAATTTAAGTGTTAAAGTTTACCTAACAGGATATTTATTGTCAAGTGTAATTTTAATGTATTATATTTATTAGTCTTACGCTGAAAAGGGGTGAAAAGGTAGAGTGGATGAAGAAAAGTAGCAGGTAAGACTATTTGTTTTAAAAAACGCTGTTATTTTTATAATTAAATCGTATAATTTAATTACTTAATTTTTTAGAGAACTGGTAATATTTTAACTGTAATAATAGTATAGAAATTAGGTATTCAAAATAGAGAAATATGTAAGTGTTGTATGGATAAGTATTAATTTGCGGTTATTATATTCGGCTCGGTATATAATGTCATCGATTTCATATGAAAAAAAGTTATATCAGCGCCTTAAGACCCTATCGGATGCCTTTTTATTATCTTCCAGGGACTTGGATTACAAGGCGGTTTTACGGGCAGCAACTAAGCATTTTAAGGTATTTACAGAGGCAGACGCATCTGTACTTATGTTACATGATACGAAGAAAAACCTCACGCCGGTTTGTTCTCTGGGAATTCCTATCTCTAAGGTCAGGGATACAAAGCTTCCGTCATCCACAAGGCTAAAGAATATCCTTGCCCATCCCGTTTTAGATGTACGATATGCCTCTTTTATGAATACACCCTTTATTCAAAACAGGAAGCTTATTGGCTTATGCGCTGTATTTAGTACCGTGCCTGAGAAGTTTGATATCTTTGAACATAATAAATATGAAAATCTCTTTTTAACCATATTAGCTAGCTATATTGCAGCAAGTGTTGAAAATGCCATTTTAGCCAACTCTCTTCAGTTAATAGAACATTCCAAATCTGAACAGAAAAATTCTCCCGATACAATTGACAATTTAGCGCCATAAGTATTTTTTATCACTCCTCATACATAATGTAAGGTACATCCTTGCAAGATCACCTTATAGCTTTTTCCATCTTACCCGATTATAACTTGTTGTTCTTTTCTGCACTCAACAATAGTATGTATTTCACAGTTTTTATAAGAATATATGTAAAATTTAAAAGGATTGATTTTTATTAATCCTAAATTACAATATAAATTATGATGAGAGATTTCAGATTTGGCTCCATCATTTTTAGAAAAATATATGCAAAAGATGATCTTTGCCTGTAAGTGAGACAGCTAACCTACCCGTAATTTTTACTTTCCTGAGATGAGAGTTTATACGTTTATATCTCAAATTCTTTATTTGTAAGATAAAATTAATCGTCTTATAACAACGTTGCCTTCATGAAAAGTGAACAGGGATATCTCTCTAGATTGCTTCGGATATTTCATCCTTCCCGATGATAATGAGAAGACTATTGGCAGTAATAAACCAGGATGAGGTGAAGCTTACACCGTGAAAGGGGTGAATGTGAAACTCTCAGATGTATTAACGGAAAACCGTATACTTATCAATATACATGGGAAGGACAAATATGATGTTTTAGAAAAGATGGTACATGCAGTAAAAACTTCAGAGAAGGTAAAAGATGTTGAAAATCTCTTAAAGAAGGTACTTGAACGCGAGAAGATTAAAAGTACAGGAATCGGAGGTGGCATTGGAATCCCGCATGCCCAGACCTCCGGGGTTACTGATATTATTGCATGCTTAGGAGTTTCAGAATCAGGGGTCGAATTCAATTCCCTTGATGGAAAACCAGTACATTTGATTTTTTTAATCGCCACCAGGGAGCGAACAAATAATACCTACCTCGGACTTTTAAGCCGAATAGCCCGTCTCTTCATTGATGAGTCTTTCAAACAAAAGATCATTCAATCCACATCGCCAGAAGAAATCATAAACCTTATCAGAGAAAAAGAGAAGGAATAAAAGAAAGTTGTTTTTATGGATTCAATACACTTTTCAACCACAACAATTATTTTTATGCTGATACTCTTTTTTCTGCTTCTCTTCGTCTCCGCCTTTTTTTCATTATCTGAGACAGCGCTTTTTTCTCTTAATAAGATACGACTGGATTTCCTCATGAAACAAAATAACAAAAGAGCCGTCTCTGTTTACAAAATTATTAACGAACCAGATAAGCTCCTCAGTACCATCCTTACAGGAAATAACATTGTTAATACCGTAGTATCAACGATAGGAACAACGGTTGCAATATATTATTTACACGAGTGGGGTGTATTTATGGCTCCCATTATTGTTGCCCTTATTTTGCTGCTCTTCGGCGAAACCTTTCCGAAAATGCTTGCAACCCAGTTTCCCGACCAGCTTTCATTATGGATTGTCAAACCATATGAATGGATACGATGGATTCTATCACCTATTGTCATGCTGATTACCTATGTTGCCTGCCTTTGTTTTAATCTCTTTGGTGTAAATATCAAATATAAGAAAATAATTTTCAGCCGTGATGAGGTAAAACACATTATTAATGAAAGTGGAGAGACTGGTGTATTGGCTGATGGAGAACACGCGTTGTTACATAAGGTATTTGAATTTAATGACAAGCTTGTAAAAGAAATTATGGTGCCCAGGCATAAGATTGTTGCCATAAATGCTGATACATCTCCTGAACATATTGTGAGGATTGTTACAGAAGAAGGTTATACAAGGTACCCCATATATAAGCATTGTATTGATAACACCATTGGAATAATCCACGCAAAAACGGTTATCAACATACTACTCAATAATCCATTATTCATCCTTGAAGATCTCATGATGGAACCTTATTTTGTCTCCGAGGATGAGAAGATTAGTAAAATACTTACCGATTTTCAGAGAAAGGAATTACATTTTGCCCTGGTTAAAAATACCGAGGGAATTATTTCCGGATTAATCCAGATAAAGGATATTTTAAAGGTTATTTTTGGAGAAATGAGAGAAAAAACATTGTAAATATGACACTACCCGTTATTTCACTAAAAGCAAAAAGAAACTCCCTTCATCCCTGGATATTCGACAGAATGATCCGCCATCCCCAAAAACGTTTAAAACCAGGAATGTTGGTAGAAGTAGTATCCAAAGAGGGGGTATTTATCGGCAGGGGTATCTATAATTATAAAAGCAATATTGGCATTCGCCTATTGACTGAAGACGCATCTGAACCGCTCAATAAGGAGTTCTTCTTAAGAAAACTTCAGCAAGCCAAGACACTGCGTGAAGAAGTTCTCGGAATCCAGAAGATCTCGAATTCTTATCGGCTGATACATGGAGAATCCGATGGTCTATCCGGATTGATTATCGATAAGTTTGCTGATGTGTTTGTTATAGAACCATACTCCGCCGGGTATGTTGGCATAACAGAATGGATCGTATCATCTTTACAGTCTCTTTATCCAGGCGCCCGGGTTGCAGTACGCCCCGATGAACGAACCGCAGCAAAAGAAGGAATAGATTTTTTACCAGTAGCAAAGGATTATCCAGGTCCGGATTCTGTAGAAATTAAAGAAAATCTGTTACAGATGAGAGTAAATCTCGAGACAGGGCACAAAACAGGATTTTTTCTTGATCAGCGTGAAAACCGCTTAACACTATCACAATACTGCTCCGGTAAAGAGGTGCTTGATTGCTTTTGCTATACGGGAGGATTTGCTATCTCTGCAATGTTGATGGGTGCAAAATCAGCTACCGGGATAGACCTGGATGAAAAGGCATTGGAAATGGCACTAGAGAATGCACGCCTGAACACTGTAAAGGTAACCTTTCAACACGTGAATGTATTTGATTATCTTCGCACGATGCATGCAAAAGGAGAGCAGACTGATGTTTTAATCCTCGACCCTGCCAAACTTGCTGGCCATAAGGATGAAATGAAGCGGGCGCATCGTACCTATGGGGATATTAACCGGCTTGGTATGCAGGTCATTAGGCCGGGCGGCATTCTACTGACGTGTTCCTGCTCAGGGCTTGTCTCTGAGAAGGATTTTCTTTCCATCCTGACCCGTTCAGCCGCAGAAGCAGGAGTTGTACTCCAGATTTTCAAGGTTGCCGGTGCATCATCCGACCATCCCTTTTCTACCATTTTTCCCGAAGGGAGATATCTCAAAGCCGTTTTTGCGAGAGTATTTCCCTATATAAAAAAAGGTATAGAATTCCATGGTGAAACCAAACACGCCAGCGTGCGTCAGAACACAATCCATGCGTAGAGACGTAAAATCTTCCGTCTCTACCATATTGCCTGGCATTCGAGAGGTTTTCTTTTAAGCTGAGCAGAAGAGTTATTTTTTACCTGTATGTTTTTCCGTAATCAGAGCGAACGCAAGGTTAGCCTCTATTATTCAATAATATTTTGTGTAACTACAAACATGTTGACCGATGAGGATTAACAAGACTATTCCCTGAATATATTTACTATTACTCACACAACGATGATTCCTCCTGTCATTTCCGAATGCTTCCCCGTTCCTCATTTCCATGAAGACAAGTTTCACGAGGACAAGTTTATCGGAAATCCAGTGCCTTTCCCGTTTCTTCCCTATGCTGGATTCCTGATAAAGACATTCGGGAATGACAAATGGGAAACAGGGGAATAATAGAAATCACCAGGGAATAGCAGGAAAAACACGTGGGAATGATACTCTGCGTGGATAACTAATTCCTGTTCAAGACATACTGAGATAGGATTTACCCTGCTACCAAAGGAATAAATTTCAGGCATGGATATGAGCTTTGCAGACAACCCCTTAGCATTTTTACCATTCCCTTAATAAAGATGCTTAATAACATTGTCCTGCCACTTCAAAAACCGCTTACCTCAGATGATCCCGTCTCTTGGTAGCAAGTATTGTAAAAGAGTCACTCCCCATAAGGTATTTCCTGGAGGGATGCATATAACCTCTTCAAAAACCAATCACCATCTCTCGATACTCGTGAATGTCAGTTACTACATACGAAAAGTTATTCCGAAATCTACAAAAGTTTTCTATTGCATTAAAAATATGTTCTTTTATAATCTAACGGGTTTAAAAGATATATCTATCCTCTTTTCATTTCATGGATAATAGTAGCTAACCTATGACTTATTTAGAAGCTTTGATTCTCGCTATCATCGAAGGTATTACTGAGTTTTTACCTATTTCGTCTACCGGTCATATGATCATTGCTTCTACGATTATGGGAATCAACGAAAATACCCTTGTAAAGAATTTTGAGGTTGTTATCCAATTCGGCGCTATTTTATCTGTGGTAGCGCTTTACTGGCAAAAGTTTTTTACCTCCTTCCGGTTCTACCTGAAATTAGCCTTTGCATTTCTGCCGGCTGCGGTTATAGGTGTTTTACTCGGTGATTATATTGATAGCTTATTGATGAATATATGGGTAGTAATTACTACCCTTTTTCTCGGAGGAATTGTTCTCATCTTTGTGGACAAATGGTTTAGGCATGCCAACGAGGCTAAAGAACAGGAAATATCCTGGTCTCAGGGTTTCAAAATAGGATGCTTTCAGTGTATCGCTATGATTCCGGGTGTATCGCGGTCAGCGGCCACTATTATAGGTGGGATGAGTACCGGACTCAACCGGAGAACGGCAGCAGAGTTCTCATTTTTTCTTGCCGTTCCGACTATGCTTGGCGCCAGCGCCAAGAAATTAATAGATTCTTATGCAACCATTCAGCATCATGATATAAAGATTCTTCTGTTTGGAAATATTGTGGCATTTATTGTAGCTATGTTAGCTATTAAAGCCTTTGTTGGCTTCCTGAAACAGCACGGCTTTAAATGGTTTGGATATTATCGTATTATCGTTGGTGTGGTATTGGCTATTGTTGCAGTTTTATTAAAGATACAGATGTAAAATGAGCCTTCAGGGAAAAAAGCCTTGAGTTACCGGAAGCTTTAAGCCATTTTTGTGCCCTTGTATTCACGGTCTCTACCGTTTTATCTCCTTCTTCTCTTGTGTAATGATACGAATTTGCCGTTTTAACAGGAAGTATTCGTAGCCCCAATTGAGCAACACCACAATTCGGTTACGGAAACCGATTAAAAAGAACAAATGCAGTGCCAGCCAGATAACCCATGCACTAAAGCCTGAAAAGCTAAAGCCCATTGTATGGGCAACTGCAGCTCCACGGCCAATTGTTGCCATTGAACCTCTGTCACGATAGTAAAATGGACCTATCGGACGTCCACGCTCGCCCTGAAGAATTGCCCTGCCTGCGTATTCTCCCTGTTGCATTGCCACAGGCGCTATCATAGGTAACGGTTGTCTATCTTGCTCCAGGTAAGCCATGTCACCAATAACAAAGACATTGGGATAGCCTTCAATCGTGAGGTCCTGTTTGACGATAATGCGGCCGCCACGGACCTTCATCACTGGTAATGCATCAGCCAGCGATGAGGCGCGAACACCTGCTGCCCAAAAGAGTGTGCGGGAAGGAATTGATGTCCCGTCTTTCAACAATACCTGATGAGATTCGGCTCCGCTGACAGCCGTCTTAAGCCGCACCTCGATACCCATCCGATGAAGTTTGAAAAGCGCATAGTCCTGCAGCTTTTTGGGGAAATTCGATAAGAGACTGTCGCCTGCCTCTATAAGAATAATCCTGATATCCTTTACCTGCAACTCCGGATAATCCTTCGATAAGACATGATGAACTAATTCTGCCAGTGCGCCGGTGAATTCAACGCCAGTCGGTCCCCCGCCAACAACTACAAAGGTAAGCAATGCTAAACGCTCGGATGCATTTGGCTTTTGTGCTGCGTATTCAAAAGAGCTCAGGATTTGATTCCGCAGTACGACTGCATCGTTGAGATATTTAAGATCATATCCGTAACGTTTCATAGTATCCATACCAAAGAAATTCGTTACACTGCCTGTGGCAAGTATAAGGTAGTCATATGCAATTACACCGTTGGCTGTTAACACCTGATGACGTTCAAGATCAATACCCCATACCTCAGCAAGCCGGAAGTGTACTCCCCTCCAGCGCCGTATAATCTCCCTGATGGGATAGACAATCGATTCCTGTTCCAGTTCTGCTGTTGCTACCTGGTACAGCAACGGCTGAAAGAGATGATAATTATTCCGGTCAAGCAGCAAAACGTCGAAGCCCTTATTTGCTAAGGTCCGGGCTGCTCTAAGTCCGGCGAAACCAACTCCGACGATTACCACTCGCTTCATCTCTTGTCTCCTGGAATATCAATAATACATAAGATATTCATCCATCTCATGCTTTCATTCACAACCAGTCTTTCTTTTTGAAAATAATTACTACTATCAAAGATATCACAAGAGAGACAAGCAATATCGATGAAAATGTAAAGGAGTAATTCTGCCCCGGAAGACGCACATTCATGCCATAAAAACCGGCAACCAAAGTGGGAAGGCTAATTACAATCGTTATCGAAGCCAGGAACTTCAGGATTACATTGAGATTATTAGAGATAATGGATGCAAATGCATCCATCATCTGACTCAGGATATTCTCTGAGATGCTCGTCATTTCCATTGCCTGGCGAATCTCAATAAGGACATCATCCAGGAGTTCTGCATCCTCCGGGTAAGCCTGAAACAACTGACCTTTTTGCAACCGTTCAAACATTAATTCATTTGATTTTAAGTCAGAAGTAAAATAGATCAGGCTCTTTTGATACTTGAGTAAGTCCAGAACCTCTTTATTTTGCACCGACCGGTAGAGCTTATCTTTCAGTATACTAACAGCGGCATCAATATCACGCAGATAATTCAGGTATTGATTTGCCGTGTGGAAAAACAACTGCAGGACAAACCGATTCTTTTTATCAGTAGACAGGTCATGTATACGGCCGGCAGCAAATTCCTTAATAATGACGGTCTCTTTTCGGCTGATCGTTACGATAAATTTATCAGCCAGAACAATCCCAAGCGGCACAGTGATGTATGGAATATCTGCTATCTTGTCCTGTTTATAGGGAAGACGGAGCACGATCAGGATAAGACTGTTATTTCTCTCTGTCCGGGCACGTTCATCAATATCCAGAGAATGAGTTACGAACTCAGGAAGAATACCCCATTTTTCTACCTGTGCAATTTCTTCCGAACTGGGATCTGTAACGTTAATCCAGATTCCATCGCTCAGGGTATGAATAGTTTTTAACCCTTGATCCGTACTTTTGAAGATGGTAATCATATTTTCAAAAACAGACGACGGTTGTTGTTAAATAAGATAATTACGTACTATCAAATATGAAAACGATTCCTGCTTTTTGGAATTGCCATATATGTTTCATAGCAAAAAATACCCTATTGTATTAGCCTTAGGTTCTATTTAATACATTTTTACTCATTTTACAACCATTATAAATTACCAACGGTACAATATCGTATATTTCACTATTGTCTCTGTATCTTTTTTTACCGGAATGAGGAATTCAAGGGTATTTGCATCTTTTTTATGATACGGATGTGAGGATTCACGAATTTCAAAATCTCCCCAGACATGTTCTATTACGAGAATCTCGACATCTTCTTTTTTATGATTACGTAACTTGATTTGCCATGTCTCTTCCCGTGCGCGGTCACCTAATTGTTTATAATTGATCTGTTTTCGTTCACCAACGATATCAAATGCATCTCCTACATACAGCCGTATTTTTTCATTCTTCGGTGTATGATCTACCTGGTCTTCACCGAGAAAGATTTGCGACTGGTCTTCATCGGATTTATAAACCCGTACCTTTCCGGCAGGAATGGGCAATCCCAAACCATTTTCTTCTGCGTTTATAAATTCCAATTTTACATTAATCTTCTTCTCGTTTTTAGATCCATCATACTCATAGATCTTTTTTACGGATGTTGTTGCCGTTGGAAAAAGCGAGAGCTGTTTTATTTGATTATTTTTAATTGTGGCATCACGCTGAAGTGTATAAAGATGATACTCAAAGAAGGCCTTTTCCTTAAATTGGGGAGCCGAAGCGACTTTTTCCATTGCCAGTTCTTCATAAGCAGTATATACCGGTGGAGGCGGGGTTATCCGATGAACATCACCTGCTACCAGTTTAAGCTTAGCGCCTTCGTAATCTGTGCCTGATTGATTTTGGATGGAAACCCAGGCAGACAAATCTAATGTTGTTTCATCTTTATTTACCAACGCAACATATTCTGCATGCCAACCAATTCCTCCCGTCAGGTAGCTCGTTTCTATCGTATGTGTGCCGGCTTTTTCATTCGAAAGATACCAGACAAGGGTCGGTCTGGTAATCAAACCTGCTGGTAATTCAGGGAAGTCTACATTCAGAACATTCGCCATGGCAATAGATTGAATCCCTCCGTCCTTCTTCTCCAGCACAACATTTCCACCGGTACTGAGCAACTTTCCCTCAAAGACTTTACCCTCTTTCGTAAATAATTGAATAACCTGATCGATATACTTCTGCAATATTTTTTCTGCACTCACCAGATCATACTCGTAGTTTTGTTCAAGAGCAGCTACCTGATCCGGTGCACTCAGTGATTTAAAATGAACTGAGGTAGGATCAATTGAAGACGGAACATCGGTAAAACGAATTTGCTGATCCCCAGCTTTTAAATCTATCTTGCGGACATCATGAACCAAGCCAAGATTATTCTGGTAAACAGTAATAGAGATGTGCTTCTCCTGTGCTCTGGAATCACGAGTTAAAACAGGAAAAAGAAACAGACAGGAAAGACTGATAAAAAAAACAGAGTTCTTCATTTTACAAACCTCCAGGTTAATACAGTATCCATAAAAAGACAAATACGGGAACCACAGATTTCACAGATTGCATAGATAATTTAAGCTATTTGCAAGGGCAAAGTATCTGCTGATTATGAAATAAGTAATCCACCTATCGTGTGCAAATGCCTCGCCCTTATTGCCATTTTACACCTCATAGTATACCGCTAAGAATCAGAGCAAAAAATTTCCTTATGGTATCTGTGTAACCTGTGAAATCTCTGATTTCAAAGGATAAGATTTTTCTTGCCATGTCCGGTAACGAAAGAGGAATATCAGGCCAGGAATAGCGGCCAGAGTGCAAAAGATAAAAAAATAATTCCACCCAAGATATTCGGCCAAATACCCGGTAGGGGATGAAACAATTACCCGGGGAACACCCATAAGGCTGCTCAAAAGGGCATATTGTGTGGCGGTAAACCTCTTATTGCACAGGCTTGCCATAAAAGCCGTATAAGCAGAAACTCCCATACCGCTCGTTAGATTCTCAAAGGTTATCGTTGACACCAGGATAGAGTAATATGCCCCGATAGATGCGAGTGTAGAAAACGATAAGGTGGAAATAGCTTGAAGAATTCCAAAAATCCAGAGGGCATTATGAAGTCCAATTCTTATCATGAGAATGCCACCAATAAGACTTCCCGCAATGGTAGCAAATATACCAAAGGTTTGTGCAATAACAGCCAGATCCGTTTTGGTAAACCCAATCTTCAAAATAAAAGGGATTGTCATATTGGCTGCCATAATATCGCCAATCTTATAGAGGAGGATAAACGCCAGAATTTCAAAAGCCCCTTTTCTCTTAAAATAATCGATAAAAGGTTCTATAACGGCATCACGAAGAGATTGAGGTGGTATGATCTGCCCTTCAGGGTTTGGACTGAAACAGGTAGTAATAATACCTATGAGCAGTGAGGCGGCTAGCAGTACATAAACGTAATTCCAGGAAATACGGTCAGCCAGAAAGAGCGCAAACGCACCAGAAATGAGCATGCCTGTCCGATACCCATTAACAGCCAGAGAAGACCCTAGCCCTAGCTCTTCATCCTTTAAAAGCTCTCGTCGATAAGCATCAACAACAACATCCTGGCTCGCACTAAAAAATGATACAAGTACCGCCAGAAAGGCTATAATCCACGGAGACTCAGCAGGTCTCACAAGATAAAACGCCCCAATAGCCAGCATAAGAAGTACTTGAAAAATCAGCATCCATCCACGTCTGCGACTAAAGAATGGCGGTACGTATCGATCCAAAAAAGGGGACCAAAGGAACTTTACTGTGTAAGGAAGCCCCACTAAAGAAAACATCCCGATTACCGCAAGGTCTACCTTCTCATCCGTCATCCACGCCTGAAGTGTAGAACCGGTAACTAAAAGAGGGATGCCAGAGCTTATACCCAAAAAGAAGGTAACCAGTATCCGCCAGTTAAATATAGCTTTTACGATAGAGACCTGCATACCATGTACATGAGAAAAATGTTAAAGAAAAAAGCAAATATTCAATCTAAATTAACGCTTACAATTCCATATCAAAGCGTAGTATGAGCAAACTTATTTGTCCGTGTCTAATTTGAGAACTACTTTAAATCAGGCACTAAATTTAAATAAAAATTTTTTTTGCTGCTTCCTCAAATTTTTGTTTAAAAACTATTTGATTTACTTCAAATACTCTATCGTTGAAAAACACCTTTGAAATCCATCCTTCCTTAAACTCTTGTCTTACGTTTGAATAGCGGAATTGATTATGGCAATTTCCGCAAACTGCTAATAAATTTTGAATATAGTCATCTTTTTCGGGGTTAATATGATGAGTCTCAAAATAGGGGTTTTTATCTTTTTTTAAAAACCAAAAGTCACAAATCTGGCAATGTCCTGAATAAATTCTATTAAGTAAAACTTTTACGCTAGGTGGGGCACTTTCTTTAGCAGATGCTTTTCTTCTAATGGTTCTTTTTCTTTCTCCTATAGTACTAGTTTGTCTAATTAATCTATGGAACTCACTTAATTTAACAATTTCTTCTTTTGTTCTTGTCCAATTTACTATTTCATCTAGATGCTGTAATGCTTCTTGCTCATCAATTGAATTATCAAATTTATTCTGAATCTGCTGAGTTTTAATTATAAAATTTGATTCCCTTATTAGTTTATATTTAAAATTGTTCTGGTCTATAATTTGAATTACTATTTCATCATCATTTTCGATTCTATTTTTCTCAAACCATTCCCGCATTCCATAAATTCTACATTCACGAGTGCTACTGTTATAAGAGGAGTATTTCTTGATCTCTAAATCAGTTGAATCATCTAAATATACCTTAATAATACCATTGTGATCAGGAAACCATTTCGACAAAGAGACTGGAATGGCTATTAACCCCTTGTTTATACGGCCCTGCGTCATTTTAACTGTTACATAGTAACTATTATAACGTTTCATTAAAACATCGACAATTAGTTTGTTAAAAATTCAAATTTGCGCCATCGGTGCACCACGGGTTGCTCATTGATTTCTTGTACCCCTAA